>JAHHUA010000134.1 GCA_020024235.1 Oscillospiraceae bacterium | reverse complement strand
GAAAGACCCTTATAGGGTCTGGTCAAACCACCCGTTTAACGGGTGGTTTTGATTCAAATGCTTTTTAAATTCTTTTAATTCCACTATCTCAAAACTATTACAACAATCCATCGATTTATTTTTATTTTCTACAAGATGGCAACTGAAAAGCACAGTATTCCACTTGCTACTTTCAGTCTACTTTATCACGCTTTTCTTGAAAAATCATCTAATCAATCTTCTTTTAAGAGTAGAACAAATCACTAATTTATGTGTAATTCTAATTGAGCTGACAAAAATAATTACAATAAGAATTAAATCTCCTAAAAAATAAAAAATTCAATATAAGCTGTTTTTTTACTCTATTTTTCTTCATTTTATCTTGTGCTATGATGGGAACAGAAAAGTATAGATATGGTACATGATAAAAAACGGAGCGTATGATGGAAAAGAAATATTTAGAACTATTAGATACACTATATATCACTTACAGTAAAGATTTGTATGCTGTTGCCAGATTTCGGCTGGAAGATGAAGATGCAGCAAAAGATGCGGTGCAAATGGTATTTCTTCTGGCAGTGCAAAAAATACAGATCTTACATAAGCATGAAAATAAAAAGCTGTGGCTTTATAAAACCATGCAGAATGTCATCAAACAAATGTTGTATAACAAAAAATATACAAAAGAGGGATATATACGGGAAATATTGTCAGATACTGTTAGGGAGTATCCATATGAAGATCAGTATCCCTTTGAAGAACTTGGCATCATTACAAGTTTGAAAGAATATTTGAAAAAAAGAGAGTATCAATATTTAATTGCACGATTTGTTCAAGATAAGTCAATTCGGGAAATTGCAGACTTATTTGGTCTATCCTATCAAGGTACCGTTTCTCTTGAAAATAGAGTATTAAAAAAAATAGAAAAAATTCTAAAAAAAACGAATAAAAAAGGCGAAGATAATTGATAAATATATGGAGGTATTATGGAACACTTACAACAAACAAAAAATAGAATACCTGATACAAAGAAGGAGGGGATAGCAGATGAATGGAAAAAAGAATTAGAAGTAACCAAAAAAGAACTGGAATATGCAATGGAACATATGGAAGATGAGCTTTCCTTACAGGAAATAGATCGTCTTTTGAAAAAACTGGAGTATTTGCAACCGATTACTCATGAATTTGAAACAGATGCAGAAAAAGATGTGTTTTTTCAACGATATTTGCCTATGGCAGAAAAAATGCCAGAATCAGTCCATTCTACCAAGATTTCTGTAAAACAAAAACCAATAAAGTGGAAAAAGGCAGTCAAAACAGCTATAGCTTTTGCAACAGTACTTCTTTGTTTGAACGGTGCTACTATGGTATTTGCAGAAATGAGTCTTTTTGAAACCATCTTTACTTGGAATACAGAAACATTCCAAATTCATACAAAAAAAGTAAATCCTACAGCATCTGATGCTACAGAAAAAGTACGAAAGCAAGCAGAAAAAGATATGGGGATTTCAATTCCGCAAATTGGTTATTTTATGGGAATGAAAACAGAACGGGCAGAAGGATTTCCAAATGATATGATTGTTTTACAATATTCTGATGGAAATCAAATTTATCACTATACCATCGAAATTCTTAATACTTCAGAACAGAATATTTTTATTGAAAAAACAAATACAAAACCATTGGTTGTAACACATAATGGCATCTCCTACTATATAGTAGAAAATAAAAATTGGGTTTCTATTATATGGGAACATAATCATTTGTCATATACTATTACAGGTCCTATTGATAGAAAACAAGCAGATAAAATTATAAAAAGTATTATTTATGATGAGGAGGTGTAAAGAATGAAAAAAACAATATTGCCTATTATGGGTATTATGTAGCGTCTATATGAGTCAACCAGTTATGGCTATGGATATGATAGAGCAGCCCACAAATTCCTGTTTAGAACTAAATGAAAATGTGAAACCTTTTGCCAGTGATTATATTGCACGTTATACTGGTGAATTAAAAAAAAGTTGGTACGAAAACATTAGAGATTACAGCAAGTATGGCTGCTGTAAACGTAGATAAAACAGAAATTGTAGCACAATTACAAAAACAGATAAATGGACAATGGAGAAATTATGAAAATCCATATTCTAATAAAACAACAAATACTACAACAGGTCTTTCCAAAAAACGCAGTGTGTCAAGTGGAACATACAGAGTAAAGTTTACATTTAATGCTTATATTGGAAATCGTGTTGTAGAAACCAGATACTACACATCATCTGAAAAAGTTATGTAATACAAAGGAGCGTGATTTTTTGGATATGAGAATTGGAAACAACACAAAATCTATGGTGCCACAAAGAACAGCTGGAACAAAAAAAGCAGAAAACAGTTCTTTTGCAGATACATTGCAAAAAACAGAAAAAACATCTGCAGCAAAAGATACAGCATCTATTTCCCAAAATCCATTGGACAAGCGTCTTGAAAATGTACATAAGGTTATCGAAGGTATGGATTTTACAGGAAAGTCTGCATCAGAGGTATACCGCAGTATTTTAGAGGCTTATGAAAATGAATTTGGAAATTTAAGCAAATTGTGCCAAGCAGATAGAGTACATGACTATAAAAATCATGATATAGTTGATGGAGATCGTCGTCAATTATTAAAAGAAAAATTACCACCCTACCATTGTGAAAATCCTATATTTGGAGATTCTAAGTGTGATCCATATGCAGAATTGCATTATGAAGCAATGGGATATGACAAAATGACAAAAGCAGAACGCATTGCAACCATTGAAAAACGTATTGGAGGGAGTGGCTATACAGACCGAGTTGCCATGCTAGTTGAAATGGGAAGAGCAAATATAATTTCAGATCATGAAGTTATGGATCTTTTCAAAAGTTTAACACGCAAAATGGAAAGAGAATATTGCGAAGCCCATGGTCTGGACTACTTACAATGGCAGGAAACCATTGAAAGGTCTGGAAATCAAAATGGACTTTCCCTTTTATATCAGCGTATGATGGATTGGGCAAACCAGCAGGAGATTTCTTGGATTGATATTATAGACAGTATCAAAGAAAACGAAGCACTCAGACCGGAGCAACAGGATGAACTGGTTGAAAATTTGGAAGGTGCCTTAGGACTTCCCAAAAAACAGAGTAATAATTAAGGAGGAAAATATATGAAACATACATATAAAAAACATATGACAAAACGATTCATTTCCATATTTTTAAGTACATTATTGATGCTGCCTACGGTTGTTTTGGCAGCAGAACCGTAAGATACTGTATTATCAGAAGATAAGAGTACAGAATTTGTCACAATTGATATCAATCAAAAAATAGATGAATGGAAACAGGAAAGCACACCTAATTCTGAAATAATTTCTGAAATCCCAAAAGTTGAAACAGGCAATACCAATGATGGAAACATACCTATAAAGAATGAAACAAACTCTTTGGATAATAAAGATTCTGTAGAAGAATCTATAGAAAAAACAGAAGATTCACAAGATACTCCTGATTTATACAAAATAGATATGCCTGTCACCGCATTGGAATTGGTAAAAATATCAGGGAAAAAAATAATAAGCCTACAGTAGAAACAGTTAGCAGGGGATTAAATTGGAACATTACAGTTAGTGATGAATATGAAGCAACAAACCAATTTGATGTAACAAAAGGGGTAGAAATTACATTCGTCTTATCGCCGTGTTATCATCAACTGGTATCACGGAGATCAACCTGCTGCACCTACATCACCTGAAGTAGTTTTTCGGCCTAATCAGCCAAACCAATATATGCTTACTGGATTGAATAATATCCCGAAAGGGTGACTGCTATGATAACTCAGTAATGGAAAACTTCTTTGGAATACTAAAACAAGAAATTTATTATGGAGTTGTTTATTACAGTTATGAAGAATTAAAGGATACGATTGAAAAATATATCAAGTATTACAATGAGAAAAGAATCAAAGAGAAACTGGGATGGCTTAACCCTGTACAATATAGGCAACACCTCTTGGCTACATGAATAAAAATACGAGATGGAAAAATCCATCTTGCAATAAAGTCTAACTTTTTGGGGTCACCTCATTTTATAGAAACAAGGTAGCCCCTTTTTGATGTTTCTTCTTATGCAATAATTTTCATAGATTTTTATTCTTGAATCCTTCCCATAGAAAAATATTTTCCAGTTTCTGCAATAAAATAATTTCTACTTAACCCAGCATTTCTGAGTAATTGCAGAAAAGGCAATATTTTTATAACCAAAGTTTCAGAAGTTTTTTATATACTTTTATAGTTGTTAGAAACGAAAAGTTTTAGTATACTACTTATAAAGGATATAGCAACATAGCTGTGGTGAAATGGACTATAGTCAATAAAGTGGACACAATTTATAAAGAAAAAGTGCCGAGTA
>JAHHUA010000133.1 GCA_020024235.1 Oscillospiraceae bacterium | reverse complement strand
GTACTTATAGATCCGAAAATGTTGGAGTTTTCGGCTTATCAAGATATTAAAAATATTTATGTTAAAGCCTGCCGTCAAACTGATGCCAGAAGACTTGATAATTCCGTAAAAGTCGAAATAGACTTTAACAATAATTTGCACTTTGATGTCTATATAAATAACAACCAGCTTCTTATTTATGCTAATGATATTGATACTGCTCTTATTTACGATATTGATACCAGATGGAATACAGGTTTTGAAATCAAGGAAACTTTTGAAAAACACGCTGCCGGAAGATAATCATAAAAATCTGTGTAATTAAAATAACATTTGATTTTATAACAAAACCCCGATTTTAAAAAAATCGGGGTTTTGGTTTTTTATTTTACTGTTTCATTTCTGCAAGAACTCTTAAAAGGAATTTCCAAACTCTTGCATAGGAGTTAAGATCCAAAGTTTCGTCAGGTGTGTGAATATCCCTGCAGTTAGGGCCGTTGGAGATAATGTCCAAATCAGGAATTTGTTCTTTAAATAAGCCACATTCCAAACCTGCATGAATAGCTATAACCTTAGGTTCTTCTCCGTACATTTCCTTATAAATTTTAGAACAAAGCTCTCTAAGAGGAGAAACAGAGGCATATTTCCAGCCCGGATATTTAGAGCCTCTTTCAGCTTTAGCACCATGGTCCTTTGCAATAAGTTCAACTTCATCAGCCAAATTGAGGATAAGTGATTCAACGGAACTTCTCAAAGATGTGTGAATTTCCACGGCATTTTCTGTGGTAACAACAACTCCCACATTCATAGATGTTACAACTAAATCTTTAAGAGCCATGCTCTTAGTTCTTACACCATGGGGCAAAAGTTTTAAAATAGCAATAATATCTGAGCTTGATTTGTCATCAATCATTTTATCAGCTTTTGGTGCTTCTGAAATTTCAAAAGTAAATCCTTTGTCTGTATCTTCAAGTTCTCCGGCAATATCTTTTGCAAGTTTATTGGCAGCAGATTTTACTTCTTCAGCTTTGTCGGAGGGAACACAGATTGTAGCAAAAGCCTCTCTGGGAATTGCATTTTCTTTTGAACCTCCTTCTATGGAAACCAAATTTACTTTGCAGATTTTTTCACATTCAAATAAAATTCTGCCCATAATTTTATTTGAATTGCCTTTTTCCATATGTATTTCTGCTCCGGAGTGTCCTCCCATAAGACCTTTTACAGTTAAATTTAAAGCAGTACCTTCTGCTGAAACTTTGCTGTATTCTCTGGAAAGTGCAACTCTTAAACCACCTGCAGAACCGCATAAAATTTCATTTTCATTGTCAGAGTCAAGGTTTATAAGTCTTTTTGCGGAAACTTTCTTTGCGTCAAAGCCAAATGCCCCTGTCATTCCCACTTCTTCCGATGTTGTCAAAAGACATTCCAAAGCAGGGTGAGGAATATCTTTAGCATCAAGCAAAGCCATGATATAGGATACTGCTACACCATCGTCAGCTCCCAAAGTAGTTCCGTCTGCTTTTAAATAATCACCGTCAACTACCAATTTAATAGGGTCCTTTTCAAAATCGTGAACTGTATCGGAGTTCTTTTCGCAAACCATATCTGTATGACCCTGTAAAAGTACAGGTGCAGCATTTTCATAACCGGGAGTTGCAGGTTTTTTTATAAAAAGATTGTTGTATTCATCTCTGTCAACATAGAGATTTCTTTCCTTTGCCCAGTTTTCAATATAAGTTGCAATAGCTTCCTCATTGCCTGAACCTCTTGGAATCTGAGAAATTTCTTCAAAGAAATGCAAGGGAGCTTGTGGTTCTCTGTCTTTTAATACATAGTTCATTTTTAATATCTCCTATCTGTTTTATTTTTAGAAATTACACATCTGTCAGATGTTATAAACCATTAATTTGCAGGATATTCTTATAAAAACATATTTTATTTTGAAATATAAAATTTTTCTGACATTATAATTTCAGAGCTGCTTTATACGCATTATAAAGTGCCATGGTGGAAGCATTGGTTCTTACATTATTTCTCTGATTGCCTCTGCCGAGAGCTAAACTGTATTCAAATGTTTCCGTCTTGTTTTTAGTAGCAACCCCTATATAAACAAGACCTACAGCCTTACCTTCCATAACATCGGGACCCGCATTTCCGGTGGTAGAAACCGCAATATCTGCTCCTGACAGCTCCAAAACTCCCTGTGCCATTTCAGCAGCAGTTTCCCTTGACACAGCACCATACTCGGAAATTGTATCAACACCTAAAAGTTTTTCCTTAATATTGCAGCCATAACTGCAAATACCACATTCAAATACAGAAGATGCTCCGCTTATATCGGTAATTCTCTTTGAAATAAAACCACCTGTACAACTTTCCGCTGATGCAATTTTAAGGCCTTTTTCTTTTAATACTTCCACTAATCTTTCTTCAATATTGTCATAATCAACACCGAAAATGTACTCCTGTGGTACTGATTTTCTTACTTTTTCTTCATATTCGTCCAGTAAAGCAGTGGCTTTTTCCTCACTTTCGGCTTTTGCAGTAATGCGAATATCCACTTGCATATCCTTTACATAGGTTGCAACAGTGGGATTTTGTGAAGAAACAGACAAATCCCTGATTTTTTCTGCCAATGCCGACTCCCCAAGTCCCAATGTGTTAAGGCTTCTGCCCAAAATAACAAATCCGCTTTTTTTCATAAGCATAGGAACAACAGTATTGTCAATCATGGGTTTCATTTCTTTTGGAGGTCCTGGAACCATAATAAGCTGTTTGTTATCACATAAAGGAATTATAATTCCACAGGCTGTTCCGTTTTCGTTAGGAATAGGTGTAGCATCTGAGGGCATATAAGCCTGTTTTATATTTGATTTTGGCATTACTCTGTTTTGACGCTTAAAATATTCATGAAGTTCCTTTTCAACTTCTTTATTTAATACAAAATCTTTGCCCAAGGCTTTGCAGACCGTTTCCTTGGTCATATCATCATATGTGGAGCCTAGCCCTCCGCAGGTGATAACCAAATCACTGCGGTCAACTGCTCTTTTTACTGCCTCTGTAAGTCGTTTGGTATTGTCGCCCACCACAGTTTGGTGATACATATTTATTCCCAGCATCATCATTTTTTTAGCTATGTATGATGCATTTGTATTTATGGTTTTTCCTGTGAGAAGTTCAGTTCCCACACAGATTATTTCACATATCATTTTTATTCCTCCTTAATGAATGTATTATATACTATTTTACTTAAAATTTCCACTGTTTTTAAATATTAGATATATAATAATTGTAAATTTAATTTAATATAATTATTATTGTATTTACATATGGAACTAAAAAGTGTATAATATAACAAGACTACAATTTAGGAGATTTATTTATGGAAAATAAAAAACAGGTAAAACACAGAAAAAACAAATATGCCGCTCCTGTAGGAGGTATATTTATTATATTGGCAGTTGTAGGACTTTTAACAGTATTTGTTCAAAGTTTTAAACTTACCAACAAAATTATGGATAACTCGGGACAGCTCAGAAAATTTGAAAACATTATAAAACCTGTTATAATGTTTGACCCTGTGCCTTTTGACAGCATTGAAACCGCTGACAACACCATGCTGCTTCAGGCATCTGTATGGTATGTGCTTATAAATAACCCTGAAGAACATTTTCAGTATAGTGACAATGGTATGATTTTACTCACTGCCAGCGATGTAGATATGGCTTGTGCCAAGCTTTTCGGTGCAGGAAGAAAAATTGAACATCAAAGCTTCGGCGACTATGATATAACCTACTATTACAACAAGGAAACTCAAACATACCAAATCCCAACTATGCTGCAAACAGGATTTTATACCCCTGAAATAGTTGAAGTTCTTTCTTCAAAAGATGATATAGTTTCTTTGGTAGTGGCTTATATCCCACCTTATGACAACTTAACTGTAAATGTTCTTAAAGACAAAAAACAATCAGTACCGGATAAATATATGGTTTATGAACTGCGTAAATCAAAGGATAATTACTTTGTTTCCGCTATTAAATATCCACCTGAAAAATACAGCCAATACAATATACCACACTAAATCCTACCAGTACATACACCAAAATTAAAGTCCGAGAAACATTGTGATTCTCGGACTCTTTTTTAATATTTCTCAACAATAAAATCATAGATTATATCATTTAAAGATATAAATGATACTTCTCCATTAATACATTTTTTCATTAAACAATCAATGGATTTTTTATCTGATGTCAGAGAATTGTAAACAGATATTTCTTCTGTATCCGTGTCCATACACGATAAACCATACATCGTAACATTTCTTTCTTCTGATTCACAAATTTGTTCGATTACTTTCATCTTAATACTCAAACTCATACACTCCTTTTTAATTTGACTGTCTTATAAGTTTCGTATGAGATTTTAGTAATTTTTCACTTTTCTACTAAAATAT
>JAHHUA010000132.1 GCA_020024235.1 Oscillospiraceae bacterium | reverse complement strand
ATGAATTGTGAAGCAGATCTTACCGGAGTTAAGATTACAGATGAAGAAACCGAAAGAATGATTGCAGAAAATGATACAACAAAAGCCGAAAAAATGGTTAGATTATGCGAATGTGGAACAAAAAATCCTCCTAACGCCCGTAAGTGCCACTCCTGCAATGAAGACATTTCGGATATAACTCCAACTCCTGATAGCGATGAAGAAAATAATAAAACCGCAACTTTTGTGTTAAGCAGTCTTGATGGTCAGTATGCTTATAAAGTCATTTCCAAAGAAGTAATTATAGGGCGAGAAAATACAATGAGTGAATATCTCTCCCAAAAAAGCTATGTAAGCAGAACTCATGCAAAATTAATATATGAGAATGGTAAACTATATATTGAAAATTTAAGCAATACAAACTTTACATATGTGAACAACAATAAAATAACTGAAAAAACAAAGCTGAATGACAAAGATGAAATCGGTTTGGGCGGAACAAACTTAAACGACAAATGTCAGGAACAAGCTGCTTATTTTTCAGTGAGGATTGTATAATGTATGTAGCAAGAATTTTATATCCTGTTGAAGTCCTAGGTCCGGGTAAACGGGTTGGAATTTGGGTCTGCGGTTGTCCACACAAATGTAAAGGCTGCAGTAATCCCGAACTATGGGAATTTCAAAAACGATATGAAACCACACCTGAAACAGTTTTTGAACTGATTAAAAAAATCTCTCATAAACATCATATAGACGGATTTACCATAACAGGCGGTGAACCGCTGTATCAGGCAGACCAATTACAAAAATTGCTCAGCCTGCTGATAAAAATATCTGATGATATAATTGTTTATACAGGATATACAATCAGTGAAGTAAACCCATTTTTACTTAATAATATTTCTGTTTTGATTGATGGTAAGTATATTGAAAATTTAAATGATAATTCATTACTTCGAGGCTCCTCAAATCAAAAAATATATTTATTGGATAAAACAAAATCAAAAAAATATAAAGAATATTTAAAAACAGAAACTAATAAAATCCAAAACTTCTTCACTGCAGATGGTGTGGTTTCCGTGGGAATACACAGACCCGATTTTTGAGAGGAGATTAAAAATGGCAGATTACATATCAAAATGGCATAGAGAACTTGGTATTTTTTCCAAAATTAAACCTTTGATTATCTTAGAAGGAAATGTTTTGGATTCATACCAATATCCCGAAGAAGGAAGTACACCTAAAGGAAGTATTCTTCGATTAGCAGAGTATTTACACTTTTGTTTTAAGGATATGGGATACCAAAATATCGTGTTCTATGATAGTTTAAGAGGGTTTTATAACACCTGTGAAGAAGGTTATCTTGATGATTTTGCTAAACTTTCGGAATGTTCTGCAAGTCAAGGATATATTAAAGCCGATTTTAAGGGTGGAAATAAAAATAACAGTGCAGCAGACATTGTCAGAAAAACCCTTTCTCAAAATAAGGAAGCAACTGTAATTGTAATGGATTTTGTTTCTCGCTATATCACTTCACCTGATAATCTAAATCAAAGCGAAGTTGATAGTTTTACAGTGCTTTTGCAGGCATCTCTTGACGCAAAAGATGTAAGAACAGCAAACAATGGTATTTTAAAAAATTTGCTTGTATTGATTACCAATAAATCCAATGACATTCCGGCATGGTTTTATTTGCAAAATCCCAATGTAAAAATAATTACACTGTCTTCACCCTCTAAGGAAGAAAGAGAAGCATTGGTTAAAAGTGATAATTTTCCAAGTTTCTTTGCAGGCGAAGTTTATGGGGAAGATAGTGCATATTATAATAATCATGCTGATGAACTTGAAAAAATACAAGATAAGTTTATAGCTCTTACAGAGGGATTTAGTTTTACCGAAATCAATGGCTTGCGCAGACTATGCAAAAATGAAAAAGTCCATATACAGAATATGTGTGATATAATTGACTTATACAAGTATGGAATCAAAGAAAATCCATGGAAAAGTCTTGATCTTGAAAAAATCAGAAATGCTAAAACAGACTTTGAAAATCGTGTCAAAGGTCAGGATTACGCCATTACTAAAACACTTGATGTAATTAAACGAGCTATTACCGGAATGTCAGGTTTGCAAGGCTCTTCCCATACAAGACCTAAAGGTGTTTTATTCTTTGCCGGACCTACCGGCACCGGTAAAACCGAAACTGCAAAAACACTTGCAGAAATATTATTTGGTGATGAAAGCTGCTGTAAAAGATTTGATATGAGTGAATACGGTCAAAGTCACAGTGACCAAAAACTTCTTGGAGCACCTCCCGGATATGTTGGCTATGAAGCAGGTGGACAGTTGACTAATGCTGTCAAAAATAACCCATTTTCAATTTTGCTGTTTGATGAAATTGAAAAAGCACATCCTTCTATCTTGGATAAGTTTTTACAAATTCTTGAAGATGGGCGAATGACAGATGGACAGGGAAATACTGTTTACTTTTCTGAAACCATAATTATTTTTACAAGCAATCTTGGTATTTTTACAGTAAATGATTATGGTCAGCGTGAGGCAAATGTTACAAGTAAAATGTCTTATCAGGAAATATCTGTGCGAGTTCGTGAAGCGATTGAAGATTATTTCAAGCTGCAACTGGGTCGCCCTGAAATACTAAACAGAATCGGTGAAAATATTGTTGTGTTTGATTATATTCGTCCTGACACAGCAAAACTGATTTTAAACTCTCAGGTAAACAAGATTATCAAAAATCTTTCTTCCGAAAAGCATATTACTTTAACTATTGCTGACAGTGCCATGACAGCTTTGACAGAACAGGCATTAAACAATCTTCAAAATGGTGGCCGTGGTATCGGAAATGTTGTTGAAAACCTTTTAATAAATCCACTGTCAAGATACCTGTTTGATAACGAGATATTTTATAATGCAAGTATAAACATTGAAAATATTGACGCCACTGCAATACCTCCTACACTGAATTGCAGAATTTTTTAGCCAATAAATTTTAAAAAAGCCGAGAATAACTTTTCACAGTCATTCCCGGCTTTTTTTAGGTTGTAATGTTTAATATTTTAATTTCAGTAAACTGCTTACAGCAACACTAAGCATAAGTTATAAACCTTTTTAGATTTATTTTAATTTTTAAAAGATTAAGTGTGCCAAAGGACATACTATAAGCAAACTGATAATGGTTCTTTCAATGAATATTACAAAGAGTTCCCAAAGTTTAACAGGGAGTTTTGAACCTAATATAAGTCCACCAACCTCAGAAAGATATATAAGCTGAGTTACAGAAACTACTGCAACACAGAATCTTGTGAGAGGACTTGCAATACTTTCTGCTGCTATAATAGAAGGAGTGAACATATCAGCAAATCCCACTATCATAGTTTTAGAGGCCTCTGCTGCTTCCGGAAGTTTCAATAAGTTCAAAAGAGGCATAAAAGGTTTGCCCATAATTTCAAAAATAGGTGTGTTATTGGATAAAATCAGAGCCAATGTACCTATTGTCATAACCGTAGGAAGTACACCAAACCACATTCCCACAGCATTTTTAAGACCATTTGAAATAAATTCGCCTACACCTTTGTTCTCTTTAACCCTATTAAGAGCCAAATCTATAGCATATTTGTTCAGGGAACTATATTGTGGGGGAATTGTTTCAGGAATTGCTTTACCTTCCACCAAATATGTATCTTTCTTTAAAGACAGCGGAGGAATTCTGGGAACTATAATAGCACATACAACTCCTATAAGACAAATTAGAAGATAGTAAACACCAAAGTGTTCCATAAGACCAACCTGACCCAACACAACAATACTAAATGTAATTGATACCGCAGAGAAAGTTGTAGCAATTATGGACGCTTCTCTTGCTGAGTAAAAACCGTTTTCATACTGGTTACAAGTAAGCATAACCCCCAATGTACCGTCGCCTATCCATGATGTAAAGCAGTCTACCGCTGCTCTGCCCGGTATTTTAAAGAGGGGACGCATAACTTTTGTAAGCAAAGCACCTATATATTCCAAAAGTCCAAAATCCAAAAGTAAGGGAAGCAACAGTCCTGCTATGGCAAAAATAATAACCAAAACCGTAAGCAAATCTCCTAGAACAAATCCACCTGCACCTGCGTCGGTAATTATGTGGAAAATACTGTTTGGATCCTCAGCACCGATTCCAAGATATGTGAGCCAAACAAATACAGCGCCGATAACTCTTACAACTGTCCAAACAATAGAAGTTGAGAATGTATCCTTTAAAAGTGCAGAATTCATGATGAATTTAGGTTTTGCCAAAGCAATCAATGACATAACAGCGGAAATTGTAACTATAATGACGCAGAGTATGGGCAAAAAGCTTTGCAGTGCTCCCGAAATCATATCTGCTACAATTTTAACACAGATAGTCCAACTGCCGTTAAATTTAACAGGAATCATAAATAAAATTATACCTGCTAACGATGGCAATATAAATTTTGCCA
>JAHHUA010000131.1 GCA_020024235.1 Oscillospiraceae bacterium | reverse complement strand
TAACTAATGTTCAGGACTTTATTACTAAAGTTGCTAAAGGCCTTGATATTATTTAGTTTCAGATAGTGCTTAATTCAGTAAATATGAAATTTACCTTTAAATTAATGGCATTTTTTTATTTTAATATATAGTCTGTTCTTTATTTAAAAGCCATGAAGGCATTGCTGTTGAGAATAACGGCTGTGTTTTCATGGTTTTTGTTTAACTGTTTTTTAGAAAATAATAAATTTTCCTAATGTTGATATTTATATATGTAATATTAAAATTTATGATGGAATAAATTTTATATATATGTTATTATGTATATAAATTTAACAGAAAATCTTATGCAATGTCAAAACGGCAATCAGAGATTTAAGTAAAATTTATATAGTATTATACATAAAGAGGTGAATTTATGACAATAGAAGAATTTTTTTCACAATACAATAAAGTTGCGTTGGCATTTTCCGGAGGAGTTGATTCTGCATATCTTTTATATGCGGCAAAGAAATATTCAAAAAATGTAAAAGCATATTATGTAAAATCAAATTTTCAGCCTGAATTTGAGCTTGATGATGCAAAGCGTCTTGCAGAAGAACTGAAAGTTAATATGGAAATTATACCGCTTGATGTACTTTGTGATGAAGAAATAACAAAAAATCCGGAAAATCGCTGTTATTTTTGCAAAAAGAGAATTTTTTCATCTATTTTACAAAAAGCTGAAAAAGATGGTTATAAAATTTTGATTGATGGAACCAATGCGTCAGATGATTATGATGACAGACCCGGAATGAAAGTCCTAACTGAATTATCTGTTTTATCCCCTTTAAGAATTTGTGGTATAACAAAGGATAAAGTAAGAGAATTGTCAAAAGAAGCCGGACTTTTCACTTGGAATAAACCTGCATATGCCTGTTTGGCAACCAGAATACCTACAGGTGAAAAAATAACTAAGGAAAAACTTAAATTGACAGAAAAATCCGAAGAAGAATTATCAAAAATGGGATTTTCGGATTTTAGAGTTAGACTTATAGGACAAACAGCTAAAATACAGGTAACAGAAAAACAACTTAATATGGTTTTGGAAAAAAGAGATGAAATACTGCAAAAATTAAAACCCTATTATGATAGCATAATTTTAGATTTGGAGACAAGATAATGGAAGATAATATAGTAAAAATACTGGAAAAAGTAAAAAACGGAGAAATATCGGTTGGAGATGCACTTCTTGAAATAAAAAAAGAACCTTTTGCAGATATAGGCTATGCAAAAGTGGATTTGCACAGACAAATTCGTCAGGGTACAGCGGAAGTTATTTACGGAGCAGGCAAAACTCCAAAGCAGATAATTGGTATTGTTGATATAATGCTAAAAAATAAACAAAACACAATTCTGATTACCAGACTTTCAAAGGAAAGTGCCGAAATAGTAGGAAAAGCTTATAAAATGGACTATCATGAAGATGCAAGAATAGGAATTATAGGAGAAATTCCCAAACCTACAGGTATAGGGAAAATTATTGTGGCAACAGGGGGAACAAGCGATATTCCTGTTGCAGAGGAAGCAGCTTTAGTTGCAGAAGCTTTGGGAAATGAAGTTATACGCCTTAATGATGTGGGTGTAGCCGGACTTCACAGACTTCTTTCTCATATGGATGAAATAATGAGTGCAAGTGTTATTATTGCAGTAGCCGGAATGGAGGGTGCATTGGCAAGTGTTATAGGTGGACTTGCAGATTGTCCTGTTATAGCAGTTCCCACAAGTGTAGGATATGGTGCAGCTTTTAATGGGCTCTCGGCACTTTTATCAATGCTTAACTCATGTTCCAGCGGAGTTTCTGTAGTAAATATTGACAATGGATTTGGTGCAGGTTTTACTGCCAGCAGAATAAACCATATGAATTTAAAAACGGAGGTAAAATAATGAAAACTTTGTATTTAGATTGTTCTATGGGTGCAGCAGGGGATATGCTTACAGCTGCCCTTTTGGAGCTTATGCCCGATCAGGAAAAATGTATAGAAGAAATAAATTCTCTTAATATTCCCAAGGTTAAAGTAAAAAAAGAAATTTCACAGAAATGTGGTATTAACGGAACACATTTTTCTGTAATCATAGATGGAGTTGAGGAAGAAAGTCATGATGTAGATGAACACAGCCACAATCATGATCATGGAGAACATCATCACTGCGATCATGACCATGGAGAACATCATCACTGCGACCATGACCATGGAGAACATCATGACTGCGACCATGACCATGGGGAACATCACCACTGCGACCATGACCATGAAGAACATCATGACTGCCACCATGACCATGGAGAACATCACCACTGCGACCATGACCACGGGGAACATCATGACTGCCACCATGACCATGGGGAACATCATGACTGCCACCATGACCATGGGGAACATCATCATTGCGACCATGACCATGGAGAACATCATCACCACAATCACAGCAGTCTAAATGACATTAATAATATTATAAAATCCCTTAACATTCCCGAAAAAGTAAAAAAAGATGCTATGGAAGTATATGAATTAATTGCAGAGGCTGAAAGCAAAGCTCATGGTATGCCTGTAACAGAAATACATTTTCATGAAGTTGGTACAATGGATGCAGTTGCAGATATTGTGTCTTTTTGTCTGTTAATTAATAAGCTTTCACCTGATGAAATAATTGCAACACCTGTTCATGTGGGAAGCGGACATGTACATTGTGCTCATGGAATACTTCCGGTACCTGCTCCCGCTACAGCTTATATCTTAAAAGATGTACCGATTTACGGAGGAAAAATTAAAGGTGAACTCTGTACTCCCACAGGAGCGGCTTTATTAAAACATTTTGTTACTAAATTCGGAGATATGCCCGTTATGTCAACTGAAAAAATAGGCTATGGTATGGGCAAAAAAGATTTTGAACAAGCAAATTGCATAAGAGCAATTTTGGGGGAAAGTAAAAACAAATGTGATGAAATTTTAGAACTGAGCTTTAATGCAGATGATATGACAGGTGAAAAAATCGGTTATGCTATGGAAAAATTATTTGAAGCAGGTGCTTTAGATGTGTATACCATTCCAATAGGAATGAAAAAATCACGCCCCGGGATATTAATGCGTGTTATGTGTAGGGAAGCGGACAAAGAGAATTTGGTTAAAATTATATTTAAGCATACAACTACTATAGGAATAAGAGAAAACAAATTAAATCGCTATGTGCTCAAAAGAGAAATAAAAGAAACTCAAACCAAATACGGCACTGTAAAAGTAAAAATTTCTTCAGGTTATGGTGTTACCCGCTCTAAATATGAATATGATGATTTGGCAAAAATTGCAGATTCCTCAATAAAAAGCATTTATGAAATAGAAGAAGAATTAAATGAAGAAATAACAAATATGCAGTAAAAACATTAAATCTTAATAAATTGCAGCTGTAATTATAAAAAAATAACACTGATTATATTGAAAGAGTCAAATGAAAGTAGACACTTTTCGTGTCTACTTTTATTTGACAACCTCAACTTGTTTATATTAGTAAATTATATGCAAACAAAAACCGCTGACCTTTACATATTGCAGAAGGTAAGCGGCATATTTTGATTATAAGTTTATTGTAATTTTTTAAAGTTTTATATTATATAAATAAAACAGACACAATTAAGATTATAATTATGATTGTGTCTGTTATCTTTATTATATAACTTTTAAGCTATTATACTGTTTATTCTTCCAGTTGTTTTGCCAAAAATTCCGCAGCAGTTGAAAGAAGCTTTACTTCTGTTTCCGAAACAACTGCATCATTGTTTTCACTGGAGAAAAATATAATTGAACCATAAATATCACCTGATGCAATAATCGGTTCTATGGCTAAAGCATATTTTTCAAAGCCTTCTATAGGTTTAACCAGTTTTCCTTTGGATTTATTTTCATATGGTTTACGAGATTCCATAATTTCTTCCAAACCCTGTGAAACCCGTCTTTCCAACAGTTCTTTTTTGGGAAATCCGGAAACTGTAATAACATGGTCTTTATCACATACAACCACCGGAAATCCTGAGTTTTTATAAAGTACATCTGCATATTGTGATGCAAATGTTCCAAGTTCTCCCATAGGAGAGTATTTCTTAAATATTACAGTACCATCTATTTCAGTGAAAATTTCCAAAGGGTCCCCCTCACGAATTCTCATAGTGCGGCGAATTTCCTTAGGTATAACAACTCTTCCTAAGTCATCAATACGACGAACAATACCAGTAGCTTTCATTAACAAAAATCCTCCCATAAATATATAAAATAAGTTAAATAAATATTTAAAATTTTACTTTAAAATTATTATTTACATAAAATATTAAAATATTCTTTCAAAAAAAATTTCAGATATTGTCTGTAATTAGTATGTTTTGGAGTATATGGATTAATTTTAATAAATAAAATCTTGACAGGGCTGATCTATTATAATATTATAATATTATAAAAC
>JAHHUA010000130.1 GCA_020024235.1 Oscillospiraceae bacterium | reverse complement strand
AATAACTATAGTAAAAAACAGCCCGATGTAAAATTCAGGCTGTTTAAATTTTTATTCTTTTGTAACCATGTTGTTTTTAGCATACTCAATAACTGAATCAATAAATTCATTTTTGGATACTGCGTATTTGTATATACTGTAGGGGATAGCTTCTTTTAATTTTTCAGCCTCAGCACCTTTGGCTTCTGCTCTGTTTTTAATAAAAATATTGTAGTTTTCCTCATCATATTTTTTGCCCTTAGTTTCAGCAATTTTAAGACAAACCAAAGATGTAAGGTATTCTTTTTTAATTTCTTCATCAGGAATACGGTATCTCGCTGCATAGTTTATAAAATCCTTGTCAACATCGCTGTTTTCAAATTCTATTTTAGATACAACTTTAATTTTATTAATTACCGGAGTTGCAATTTTATTGTAAACGCCTTCTTCTACCAGATTGTTTACAACATTTTCATAGAGATAGTCGTCAAATTCTTCCAGTGAATTAATTTGGGGGAAATTTTCTTTTACCTGTTCCAAAGTTATTGTGTTGTATTTTTTCTTTTTAATATTTAAAACTGTTACGGAAATTTCTTTTTCAGCGGTTTTTACAGATTTAGTTTCGTTTAGTTTCATTCCGATTAAGGCTTTTTCCAAAGTTTCATCAAAAAAGTTTTTTCCAAGACAGATTTCATATTGAGTGTCATCGACTTTGACAGTGAGAATATCATTTACTTGTGCAGTGTCGCCTTCATAATAGGAGGCACCTTTTACTTCATAAATTTTCTTTTCTTCTGCCAGTGTTTTTTCTCTGTTCGGAAGTTTTATTTTAATACTTCTTATGCCTTCCAAAAGGCTTTCCATTGAGGGTACGGATATGTATTTAATCATAACTTAACTCCTATTTAATAAAGGTATTTTTCAAAGTATTTGTCAAAATCAGCCACAGGCATGGAACCTAGGTGTTCACCG
The DNA here is from genome assembly GCA_020024235.1 of Oscillospiraceae bacterium. GTDB lineage: Bacteria > Bacillota > Clostridia > Oscillospirales > Ruminococcaceae > JAHHUA01. The sequence continues at coordinate 3,628 of JAHHUA010000130.1, read as the reverse complement.
ACTTTTTCGCCGTTTTTATAAAAGAAAATTGTAGGACAGGCATGAACATTATGAAGATTAAAGTAATCTCTGTTTTCTTTGTTGTGAACTTTGATTATATTAACAAAGGGCATTTCATAATCAATTATTTCTAAAACCTTAGAAAGATCAACACAGGCACCTCAGCCGTCCATTGTAAAATCCACAACTGAAAAACCATTAGCGGTCAAATCCTCCAGTTTTCGTTCTTTAAGCATACTAATAGCCATAATATTACCTCTTTTCACAAAATATTGTATATATTATACACTAAAAACTTACATTAATCAATCATAAAATGACTTATTTAATGTTATGAAAAAAGCGCTGCATATAAGCAACGCTTTTTAAAATTTTTGGCGGGAACGTATGGGAATTGAACCCATCTAAGAAGCTTTAAACCCCTAACAGCGGTTTTGAAGACCGTGAAGCACACCAGCACTTATCCGCTCCCAAGTACTTAAGCATTATAACATATTTTCCCTATATTGTCAATACTGAATTTAATTATTTTGCAAAATGTCTTATATCACCGTTTTTCTTTGTGATTTTCTTGTTATCCCAGTATTCCAAAAGGCCCAGTGCATATTTTCTTGAGGTATTAAGCACATCTCTTACATCTGCTAAAATAATTTCACCTTTTTCACTTTCCAAAGATTTTATCTTTTCCAATGCCTCATTATAGGAGGCTTTGGACATAAAGATTTTTTCTGAAAGTCTGACTAAATCCCCATCAGTTATCATTTTGGAGAAAATTTGATTTATATTTTTGAGTTTTGGATATTTTGCAGCAATTTCATCAGGGGAGGGAGGAGAAAATTTTCCGTCATCAAAGGCTTTGATAATTTCATTGTGAATTTTTTGGCTGTCCTCATTTACAACGACTTCAAAAGAATAAAGTGATATAATTCCTTTATCCTCCTTGATGAATTTCTGATTAATGAGCTGATTAAAAATCCTGTCAATATGTGTCATTTCCATATTTGGACGAAGTTTTGTACGAAGTTCTTCACGCTTTATGCCGGCTTTAAGAGGATTTTCCTTGTGGTAAACAGAAAGCAGACTTTCAGCGGCTTTTTTAATGCGTTCAATTTCATTTTTGTGAATATAAAGTCCTTCTGCAACCTCTGTAACTTCTTTTTTATGATAGAGCTTGTCGCAAATTGCTTTAACTTCATCCGGTGAAATATTTACTCTGATTGAAATATCATTTATGCTTACAGGCAGTGAACCGCAGTCGCTGACAGTAGCACTTACTTTTTCCGAGTCATTTCCTTTTTCAAAGATTTCGATTGTTTTAAGGGCGTTTTCGTCAGCTCTTTTGCGTTTGGCAGGCATAGTGTTTAATATAACACCGCCGGCAATGGTTTCAAGAGGGGAGATAAATCTCAGCACAAAAGGATCTCCGGCTTTTGCTGCAAAATTTTCCGTGCATCTTAACTGAGCATAGCCGCTTTCACCCTTTGCCAATTTATCTTTGCCAAACAAAACTACTTTGGCAACCATTTCTCCGCTGCCGTGGTGAAAATGCACATCACTGTTATTTTTAATAATTCTGTTGGTATCAGCCAGCATATTGATTTTTACATCTATAAAATCTGTAACAGCCACACTGTCTTTAGGGGCTAAAATATCACCGCGTTTAATATCGGATTTTTTTATGCCCGCTAAGTTTACTGCAGTTCTTTGACCTGAGTATGCAGTCTGTACATCTTGGGAGTGAACCTGAATATTTCTCGCTTTGGTTTCCAGCATAGAGGGGTAAATCATAAGATTGTCGCCTACACTGACTTTTCCCTCTATCATTGTACCTGTTATAACAGCTCCGAATCCTTCTACGGAGAAAATTCTGTCAATGGGAATACGGAATCTTTTGCTATCTCTGTCGCTGTCCTGTTGCTGGAGCATTTTATAAATCATATCCCGCAGATTTTCTATACCCTGACCTGTTTGAGCGGATACAGGAACAATGGGGGCATCTTTAAGAAAACTGTGCTGTAGTTTTTCTTTTATTTCCTCCTCCATAAACAAAAGCCAGTCCTCATCTACCATATCGGATTTAGTCAGCACTACAATGCCTTTTTTTATGCCCAATAAAGTCAAAATGTCAATATGTTCTTTGGTTTGAGGCATAATGCCTTCATCGGCGGCAATAACCATAAGCACCAAGTCAATGCCTGAGGCACCTGCCAGCATATTTTTTATGAATTTTTCATGGCCCGGAACATCTATAATACTGGCTTGTGAACCATCGGGAAATTTTACGTGGGCAAATCCTAAATCAATAGTGATACCGCGTTTTTTTTCTTCGCTCAGTCTGTCGGTTTCTATCCCTGTCAAAGCTTTTATAAGACAGGTTTTTCCGTGGTCAACATGGCCGGCAGTACCGATAATACTGTAATTCATTTATTTTATCTCTCCTATTTTTTAAATGCTGATTGCAAAGCATCAGCTATAATTGGAAATTCACTTTCGCTTATGGTTCTTACATCCATCATAACATTGTCTTTGGCAATGCGAGCCACAATAGGGATTTCATAAGCTCTGAGATATTTTTCCAACTTGTCTGCGGAAACTCTTTTATCTGTTATTTTGCAGACAACGCTTTCAATCATCTGAGTGGGGACTGAGCCGCCGCCCACTTGACCAAAGTCATGGTCGATGACACATTCTATGTCACTGCCTATAACTGAAATAAGCTTTTGACATTTTACGGTTAAATCATCCAAAGTTTGAGCCAACATGGAAATTGTGGGAATATCCCTCATGGCAATTTCAGGGTCAAGATAACATTTTAAAGTTTCGCAGAGAGTGGCAAGGGTAAATTTATCCACACGAACAGCTCTTGCCAGGGGATGTTTCTTCATTAAATCTATGTATTTTTTCTTGCCCACAATAATTCCTGCCTGAGGACCGCCCAAAAGCTTATCTCCGGAGAAAGTGAGAATATCCACTCCTGATTTTAATATTTCAATAATATTTGGTTCATCATGTATTCCGAATTGTTCCAGATTAAACAGTGCACCGCCCCCAAGGTCATAAATAACCGGAAGGTCATGTTTCTTTCCGATTTCACAAAGTGTGGTAAGATCTACATTTTCGGTAAATCCCATAATTTTAAAGTTGCTGGTGTGAACTTTAAGTAACGCACCTGTGTTTTCGTTTATTGCATTTTCGTAATCTTCAGGGTGTGTTTTATTGGTAGTTCCCACTTCTTTAAGGATATTTCCGCTAAGTTCCATAATTTCTGGTACACGGAATGAACCGCCTATTTCGACCAATTCCCCACGGGAAACAACAACTTCTTTGTTTTTAGCCATAGCTCCCAAAGCCAGCATAATAGCTGCTGCATTGTTGTTTACCACCATAGCGTCCTCTTGTCCGCAAAGCTTGGTCAAAAGTTTTTTTGCATGGTTATGACGGCTGCCTCTTTCACCTTTTTCGCAGTCATATTCAAGGTTGGAATATCCGCATACAGTATTAAAAACATTTTTTGCCACTTTTTCCCCGATTACAGCTCTGCCTAAATTTGTATGAAGAACAATGCCTGTAGCATTTATAACTTTTCTCAGATTTATTTTATCGGAGTTTGCCAATGCAGATTTAATGC
>JAHHUA010000013.1 GCA_020024235.1 Oscillospiraceae bacterium | reverse complement strand
TCCTCACTGTACTGATAAGCACCATAAATTGTAATGGCTTTTAAAGCATCATATACTGACAGACTTTCCTCCTGATTGAGCTTAACTCCGTTTTTAGTGGTTCTGTTTACGGCACACCACAAAGTATCAATCATATCCGATGGCAAAACAGGGGTATCCTGATGGAAAGTAAATGGTATTCCTAATTTTTCGGTGGAGTTGGCAGGACTTATATTTTTTGCTCTTTCCATACCCATATTTTTTATATGAATATCACCCCAGTAATAGGTATGAGCCACAAAATATGAAGGCATTAAACCCTTTTCTTTTACTTCGGGCAAAACTTCACGGGGCAGAAACTGACCATGAATAATTACAGGCCTGGTATCAGTATATTTATCAAAAGAATGTATATACTGCAAAGCTGCCGCATCTCCGTTACAGTGGCAAAGAAGCTGTCTGCCTTCACTTACGGCTTTATTGACAAAAGCTTTTACTTCCTCATCTTTGTAAATAGGATAGCCACAGTAATTTTCTCGACTGTCTTCCGGGGTTTTGAGATATGGCTCTCTTAACCATGCGGTTCTGCCTTGAGGGCTTCCGTCCAGAAAAATTTTATATCCGTTTAGTTTAAAATTATTTTTATATTTTCTGTCATAATCAGGATTATTTTCAAAAAGTCCATGGCTGTTTTTCATATCGGCATAACCTACCACATCACAGATTAAATCACCTTTTTCCGCGGAAGTTTTAAGATAATCAAAGGCGGCATTATCCAGCATACCATCCTGAATAGTGGTTATACCATAGCTTAAATAAATATGCTGGGCTTTTTTCATAAGTTCCAAAGTTTTTTCTTTTGTGGGCATTGGCACATACTTTCTAAATGTCATAAAAGCATTTTCTTCCAAATAACCGTTTAAATGACCTTCACTGTCCCTGCCTAAGACACCTCCTGAAATTTCCGGTGAACTATCAGTTAAATTTGCCTCTTTAAGTCCCAAACTGTTTGCCACAGCCACATGACCGCTGACATGGCTGATAATCACGGGATTTTCAGGGAAAGCCTTATCCAAAATTTCTTTGGTTGGGTGGATTTTTTCTTTTAAACTATTGTGATCGTAACCAAATCCTATAATCCATTCACCCTTTTGACAATTAGTTTCTTCTTTAAATTCCTTGAGTGTATTTATAATATCATCAAAAGTTTTGCTGCCGTTTAAATTTACCGAGGTCAGGGACTGAGAAAACTGTGTTAAATGGCTGTGTCCGTCTATAAATGAGGGCATTAAACATTTTCCTGCTAGGTTTATTTTTTCGGCATTTTTCGATGCCTGTGCCATTACATCTTTTTCATTTCCCACAGCATAAACCAAACCGTCTTTTATTAAAACTGCCTCAGCATTTTCATTTGCCATTGTTATAATTTTACCACCATAAAATATTTTTTCTGACATATCATATCAAACCTTTCACTATTTTATTATATAGTTGACATTATAATACAAAATTATTAGCACAATAAGTAAAAAGCACTTATAATTTATTAATACAGTTTAAATAATTATATTTTATGATAAAGTCATAACAATTTAATAATAACAAAACTTATAAATAAAAGCCACTCGTAAAATGCCAACACCAAATAAGGAAGTACTTTAGAAACAATTAAAAAGGAGCGTATCGAAAAAATACACTCCTTTTTCATTTATATACTATCCGATAAATTTAATCGGATTTGACACTTTACTATGCCCTGATATGTATTTTTGTGTCACAATCGATAAAAATGCCATCTCCATCATTTAATCTGGTTACAGATTTCAAATGGGATTTTTCATATTTTACACAGCGCTCTTCAAAGTTATTAAACCTGCTGACAAACCTGCTGTAATGAGGTAATACTTCAACGTCTGTCAGATTTAACCCTGATAGATCAGTCAGACCTACAATATTCATTTCTGGTGTATACTCATTCACAAGATCTAATGTGGGTCCAAAAACAAATGCAGATGCACTCCAACCCACAAGTATTTTTTCAGCACTAATTATTTTAAGGATACCTTGAGCGCAATTTCTTCTGATAGAGTCAATCAGATAAAAAGGATTCCCACCAATAAACTCAACCAAATCATACTGGAGAAGAATATTGGGATCTGAATTATCTATATCGATTATATCAGTAGTTAAACCTAACTGCTTTAATTCTTCTACACATCTTGGAATGTGGTAATTATTTTCCTTGTATTCATTATCCGCAGTAACAACAAGGGCAGCTTTCGTTAATTTTGCTACATACTTTAGCATCTCAGATTTCAAAGCATCACTGCTCAACCCGTTTGAACATAAAATAAGCATTCCTATTCCTCCCCCAAAAGACCATGTATTAGTGTTAAGTTTATTCCGATTTATTGCTTTGATTATAGCATTAGTAAAGGATAAAGGCAACATTGCAACTCTGTATCGTCTTTATGAGCATACTGTTTATACTTCATACGGGGGTATAAACAGTGAAATCGCTAGGAATAAGTTCCTAAAATCTTTTAGAAAAAATACTTTTTTACAGGGTATACCTAAATAACGAATGGCTTTTTAAATTTATGCTACACTTTGTTTTTTGATTTTATCAAAATCCACAAATGCAACTAAAAGTCCCACAACTACTCCTGTTGTAATCATTTCACCTATCATAAGGGAACCGTTATAGAGCAGTGAATATACAGTAGCACTCATGCCTTCAGGAGCATAAGTTCCCCAAATAATAATTCCGCTTAGGAAATGACAGAAAAATCTGCCGAATATTACTGCCACAGCTGCTACTACAGAACCCAGTACTTTCTTTTCTCCAAAAGGTTTTTTAATTAAATCAGCTAAGCCCAAAACTGTAAATGCAACTACATAATCCAGTAAAATTACAAGGATAAAGTTCCAAATAGTCTGTACAGGCGGAGGATAAAATCCCTGTACCATTTGCAGCAATGAATAAACAAAAGCGGTAAATACTCCGGTTTTTGTTCCGTACATAAAGGAAATAATAATGATTGGAGCCATACTTGCTATTGTAATAGAACCGCCGTTATAAAGTGAAAAAACTTTAAGCATAGACAGTACAAAAGCTAAAGCAAGCATAAGCCCGCAGTGGGTGAGTTTTCTTAACTGTGGTTTCATAATAAGCCACCGTCCTTTCTTATTTTTTCCGAAAAAGAAAACCGCAGATACAATGTCTGCGGCGAAATAAGGCATAGCTTTATGGTAAATTCCTCCGTCGGCATTATCCGAATCAGGTTTGCGGGTCAGTGCCGAATATCATGCACTATCTCAGCCGACTTTTCGTCAGCTCCCCGTTTCTTTATACTGCGATTTAATTTTTACCTGTATATTATAACATACTATGTCCTAATTGTAAATAACTTTCTAAAAACAAATTACAATTTTATAATTTTTCCTCCTATTTTTAAAAAATCATCTTCGCTGTGAGTTACAATTAAAACATATTTATCTTTTATATGTTTTTTTACATAATCCACACAAATATCCTTGGTAATACTGTCAAGTCCCTTAAAAGGCTCATCCATTATGATAAAATCACCGCCATGGAGCAAACATCTTGCCAAAGCAGTTCTTCTTTTCATACCACCGCTTAAATTTTTAACTGATTTTATTAAATCTTCCTTTGAAAAACCCATTTCAGTTAAAGCTTGTTGGGCAGTTTCATCGGAAACATGGGGACAGGCAATTTTGATATTTTTAACAGAAGAAATATTTTCACAAAGTCTGTCCTCCTGAAAAACCAAGGATTTTTTTAAGTTATCCAAACCGGTTATTTCACCACTGTCAGCTTTTTTTAATCCTATAATAATATTTATAAGAGTAGTTTTGCCTTTTCCGGATTTTCCCATAATAAAAACAGGTTCATTTTTGTTTATATTAAAACTTACTTTATTCAGTACAATATTTCCATCAAAGGATTTGGTAATTTCTTTAATCTCAATCATTTCCGTCCTCCATCTGATAGAATTTACGGTTTATTTTCTGTATGGTTTTGATAAACAGTTTTTCAAAAAATACACTTATAATAATAATAACCATTGTCCAGGCAAATAAATAAGGTGTATCCAGATTTATTTTAGAGCGATACAAGGCATCACCAATGGAATTTTTAGGTGTGGCAATAACTTCGGCAGCAATTCCCGCTTTCCAGCACATACCAAGTCCTATAGAACAGGCAGAAATAAAATAAGGCATTATATGGGGCAAATATATATAAAAAAACTTGTTTTTAAAGCTGAAACCATATATTTGAGCCATTTGCAGTATTTTTATATCGGTATTTTCAATTCCTTCCCTTATATTTGTATAAAAAAGCGGAAATACAATTAAAAATGAAATAATTACCGAAATATTTTCGGATTTTATCCAAAACAGTATCAGTATTATAAAAGATGCTATGGGAGTAGATTTGATTATTTGATTAATAGGAGTTATTAAAGCATAGGCAATTTTGCTTTTGCAGGAAATACTGCCGAAAAACGACCCTGATATAACTCCCAAAAAAAATCCCGCTGTAATTTTACCGAAACTTAAAAAAACTCTTTGCCAAAATTCCTTTTCAAAAACCATTTTTACAAAGGTTTTTATTACAACTAAAGGAGATACCATAAGTATCTCCTCATTTAAAATCATACTGATTAGCTGCCAAATAAAAATCCAAAATATTATACCAGCAATATTTAAGGATTTATTTGATAAAGAATGTTTCATCAGGAAGTTTTCCTCCTACTGATTTAGGTTCCTGTTCAAAAAGTGTATTCAAATATCCGTTTAATTTATTCTGCATTTCTTCACCCTTTATAAATACTATATTGCAAAGAGGAATAGCTTTTTTAGCTACAGGTTCAGGTGCAATTTCATATTTTGCAACTAATTTTGCACCTTCATCAATGTTTTCATTTATAAATTTGACTGATTCCTCATATTCTTTCATAAACAGGTCATAAGCTTCTCTGTGGTTTTCATAAAAGTCTTTTCTTACTACCATTACACCTGTAACCAAACTGCTGTTTTTGTCAAGCTTTTCCCATTCTTCGGAAAGGTTTAAAGCTATCCTCAAATCTGCATTTTTAGTTTGAGCTACTGTTACAAAGGGCTGTGGAAGTAAAGCTATGGCAGATTTATCCTGTGCCATAAGTGCTGCCACTTCGGAAGCCTCTGATTTATATTCAATGGTCAAATCCTTGTCTGCATCAATTCCGGCTAGTTTAAGCACATGACGAAATGCAAATTCAGGTGTAGTTCCTTTTCCTGTGGAATAAATTGTTTTGCCTTTTAAATCTTCCAAACTGTGAATGGTATCACCCGATTCAACTACATACAATACACCTAATGTGTTAATTGCTGCGGCTGAAATTTTACCTTCCGTTTTATTAAAAATAACGGAAGCCAAATTTGCAGGGATAGCAGCAGCATCAAAACTTCCGTCAGCAAGCTTTCCTACAATGGCATCAGCTGTGCTTTCCATAACAATTTCATATTTTCCTTCGCTGGTTCCCTCTTCTGCTTTACTCATAAGGTTTACCATGCCCATACCTGTGGGGCCTTTCATAACCGCAATTTTTACAGTTTCTTTTTCAGCTGTTTGTGAGGAGCTTTCAGAGTTATCGGAAGTTTCATCATTGCTGGAACTTTCATCTGGTTTTGAGCTTTCTTCACTACCTGAAATCTCGGCACTTATCTGAGAACTGCTGTTGGAATTTTTTTCTTCATCTTTTTGAGTACAGCCTGCAAAAGCTGTCATTGTAACAGAAAGAGCTAAAATTAAAGCTCCTATTTTCTTTAAATTCATAAAATTTTTCCTCTTTTCTTATCTTTTCTGTACTGCCATAATATATGGACATTCAGGTACATTAATAATACGGTGTATCATGGAATCATACTCTTTTTTATTAAGAGATGTCAGCATTTTTTCTATTTCAATGCCTTCCAACCTGCCTTCTTCATGACCCGGATATACAACAATCAGCACCATGCCACCTTTTTCCAATAAATCCATTGCATTTTTTATGGCAGGAAGTGTGGTTTCTCTTTTAGTTGTAATTATTTTTTCGTGGTTTGGCAGCCAGCCTAAATTAAACATAGCTGCCGAGATATTTTCATGAATATAATCTTTAATTTTGCTGTGGCAGCTGTTAATTAAAGTTACATTTTTAAAAGAATTATTTTCACGAAGTTTTTTTTCGGTGCTGATTAATGCCTCAGGCTGTACATCAAAGGCGTAAACATGACCTTTGGGAACTAAACTGCTTAAAAAAAGTGTATCTCCGCCGTTTCCCATAGTGCAGTCAGCCACAATACTGTCTTCACGAACTATACTTTTGATTAAATCCTTTGCCGTATCTAAAATTGACTGCATATCATCACTTCTTTTCAGTTTTATTTGTCTTTGTTTTTTAAAAATTCTTCAACTTTTTCCCTAGTTATTCTGGTTTTGCTGTGGTTATATCCTCCGCCGTTAAATCCGATTACTATGTCATCATGACATATCACTCCCGGAAAATGAAACTCGCATTGATTTACATCTCCTGCATTGCTGATTAAAATATTATTTTTTCTGCATTCCTCATAAATCATATTGTTTACTTCTTTGTTATCTGTAATAGCCAAAACCATATAGGCTCCTGCGGTATCATTGGGGGAAAATTCCTTTTTTAACCAGTTTATTTTCTTTTCTTCATATAGCTTTTGCAAAGCGGGTGTTATTTTTGGGGCTATAACTTTTATATTTTTTGTAAAATTAGTTAAAGTCATCACTCGTCTTTCCGCAATATGACCTCCACCTATAACAGTAACCTGTTTTTCCGATAAATCCACAAAAAGTGGAAACATTTTTTTAGTTTTCATTTTTCTTGTCTTTCTCTCTTAAATATTCCCAAAGTGTCAGAAATAACACTTTAGGAATATTTTTATAAATTTAATTTTCTTTTTCGGAAAGTTTAAGTGAAATATGCAAATCGTCAAGAGCTTTGCTGTCAACAATGCTTGGGCAGGAACTCATAATTTCACTGGCATTTTGAACTTTCGGGAATGCAATAACATCTCGAAGGCTATCGGCACCACACATAATCATGGCAAGTCTGTCAAGACCGATACCTACGCCACCGTGAGGCGGTGCTGCATATTTGTATGCATCAACCAAAAATCCAAATTTAACTTCTATTTCTTCTTGGGTAAGACCCAGTGATTCAAACATCTTCTGCTGAAGTTCATAGTCGTTAATTCTTATAGAACCTGAGCAAAGTTCAACACCGTTGGCAACTAGGTCATATGCTTTAGCTCTTACTTTTTCCTGATCTGTGTCAAGGTATTCAAGACATTCTTCCAAAGGCATGGTGAATGGGTGGTGCATTGCTACCCAGCTATTGCTTTCGTCGTCCCATTCAAAAAATGGAAACTCAGTAATCCAAAGAAGGTTAAACTGATCTTTAGGAATAATGTCAAGCTGTTTTGCAACAGTAAGACGGAGTTGTCCCAAAACAGGCAAAGTTACTCTGTTTTTGTCTGCTACAATAAGAGCCACATCTCCTTTTTCCATGGAAAGCTTGTTCATAATTTCATCAAGTTCCCCATCTTTTAGGAATTTTCCGAATGAGCAGTTAGGTTCATCATCAGCCCAGCGAATATATGCAAGACCTTTAGCTCCTATTCCCTTAGCTTGTTCGGTAAGCTTGTCTATGTTCTTTCTTGTAAGAGTGGCAGCACTGTTTTTAGCTACAATAGCTCTTACACTGCCACCATTTTCAAGTGCACCTTTAAATACAACAAAATCTGTATTTTTAACTGTTTCGGAAAGGTCAATGATTTCCATGGCAAATCTGGTATCCGGTTTATCAGAACCAAATCTTTCCATAGCTTCTTTATAGGTATAATGTGGAAAATCAGGCAGTTCAATACCTTTCATTTCCTTAAACAGTGTTTTGGCAAAGCCTTCAACCATTTCCATAACATCTTCTTGGTCAACAAAGCTCATTTCCATATCTATTTGAGTAAAGTCAGGCTGACGGTCAGCTCTTAAATCTTCATCTCTGAAACATCTTGCAAGCTGAATATATCTGTCAAAACCAGATACCATTAAAAGCTGTTTGTAAATTTGTGGGGACTGAGGCAGTGCATAAAACTTGCCTTCATGTATTCTTGAGGGAACCAAATAATCTCTGGCACCTTCCGGAGTGGATTTCATAAGCATTGGTGTTTCAATTTCAATAAATCCGTTTTTGTAGAAATATTCTCTTGCCACTCTTGCAATATTATGACGCATAATAAGGTTTTCCTGTAAAGATCTTCTTCTTAAATCCAAATAACGGTATTTAAGTCTTAATTCTTCCTTTACATTTGTATCATCAACAATTTCAAAAGGAGGTGTTTGAGCCTTTGCCATAACTCTCAGTTCTGTTACGATAATTTCGATTTCACCTGTGGCAATTTCGGTGTTTACAGCTTCTCTTGCCATAACTTTTCCCTTTGCCATAAGTACAAATTCACTTCTTGCAGAGGAAGCCTTTTCAAAAACCTCTCTGTCTGTTTCATCATTAAAAACAAGCTGAACAATACCGGTTCTGTCTCTAAGGTCAATAAAAATAAGATGACCCTTGTTTCTCTGTCTTTGAACCCATCCGCCTACTACGATTTCTTTTCCTATATCGTTTTTGTTTACTTCACCACAGTAGTGAGTTCTTCTTATACCTTTAATAGATTCTCCCATTTTAATACATCTCCTTATATTAGTGTTCGTGATGGCAGCAGCCGCAGTCACATTTGTCATCATGGTCATCATGGCCAAAACGGTGATCTCTTTCATCATCTCTTACCAAAGTATCGTAAAAATCATCTACAAAATCCTGTCCGATAGAAATTTCCGAGGTTTCACCGGTATCCATATTTTTAAGTATGGCTGTTCCTTTTTCAATTTCTTCATCGCCCAAAACCAATGTGTATTTTGCACCGATTTTATCTGCATATTTCATTTGAGCCTTAATACTTCTGCCCACTGTATCTGTTTGGGCAAAGAAAGTTCTTTTTCTCAATTCATGAGTTAAAAGCATAGCTGTATCCAGGGCTTTTTCTCCCATAGGAGCTATATATATTTCACATTCCGGGGGAGCCGGAAACTGTGCATTGCAGCTTTCCATAAGCATGATAAGTCTTTCCAAACCGATAGCAAAACCTATAGCCGGTGTAGGCTTTCCGCCCAACTGTTCTACCAAGCCATCATATCTTCCGCCGCCGCAAATTGTACCTTGAGCACCGATTTTATCACAAACAAATTCAAAAACAGTCCTTGTGTAGTAATCAAGTCCTCTTACTATTTTGGGATTTACCGCATATTTAATATTCATAGCATCCAAATATTTTTGGAGCTTTTGAAAGTGGGATTTACATTCATCACAGAGATAATCCAAAGTTTTAGGAGCATTTTCTGATAATTTTTTACAGCTTTCCTCTTTGCAGTCCAAAAGACGCATAGGGTTTTTTTCCAGTCTGTCCAAACAGGTTTTACATAGTTCGCTTTTGTGTGCTGCATAATAGTCTTCCAAAGCTTTATGATATGCTTTTCTGCATTGCGGACAGCCTATAGAATTAATTTCCAAATGATATTCGTCAATCTGCAAATGTTCCAAAATACTGTTCATCAGGTCAATTATTTCCGCATCTGCCGAAGGTTCTACGGATCCAAACATTTCTACACCGAATTGATTAAATTCTCTGTATCTGCCTGACTGGGGTCTTTCATAACGGTAGTTTCTTCCATTATAGCAAACTCTTACAGGCAAAGTTTCGTTAAGAAGTCCGTTTTCCAAGCAGGCTCTTACAGCTCCTGCTGTGCCTTCAGGTTTTAATGCCAAATGTCTGCCGCCCTTATCTTCAAATTCATACATTTCCTTTTGAACAACATCGGAAGTGTCCCCTACTGAACGGACAAAAAGATTTATATCTTCAAAATTAGGAGTTCTTATTTCCTGAAACCCGTATATTTCCGCCAAATCCATAGCAGTATCTTCAACATACTGCCATTTTCTAACTTCAGAGGGCAATATATCATGGGTTCCTTTAGGTGCTTTTGCCAATAATGACATAAATTTATCCTTCTTTCTTTAAAATTTCTTTATAAAAAAATAAAATCTCCCCATCCCCAATAGACATTGTCAGTCTGTAAGGGACGAGGAGCAAAATTTCCACGCGGTGCCACCCTAATTGCGGTATTTTTAACCGCCTCTTTTAATTTTTTAACGCAAAATCACACGGGAAAATTGCAAATGCTCTTTTCCTACTCCGCAAGTGTCCTTCACAGTAATTTGACAAATACTTTCACCCACCGTATTTTCTCTGAATGTCAAATTAAAAGTTACTGCTCCTGCATCAATGTATTTATTTTATATTACTTTTTGGGGTTTACTATATTTCTCCAGTCTAAATCTCCTCTTTCCAAGGCATGGATAAGAGCTTCGGCTGTAGCGATATTTGTAGCAACAGGTATATTGTGCACATCACAAAGTCTGAGTATATTTGATACATCAGGTTCGTTTTTGCCATGATTATTGGGATCTCTCATAAAAATCAGAAGGTCAATTTCGTTGCAGGCAATTCTTGCTCCGATTTGTTGATCCCCACCCTGACTTCCACTCAGAAATTTAAAAATATTAAGTCCTGTGGCTTCTGTTACAAACCTTCCGGTTGTTCCTGTGGCACACAAATTGTGTCTGCTCAAAATACCGCTGTATGCGATACAAAACTGTACCATTAGTTCTTTTTTAGAATCATGTGCTATAAGAGCTATATTCATATAAATTACTCCTTATTTATCATATGTCATTATTATATATCGAATTTTACATAATTGCAAGTTTAATATCAATATTATTTAGTCTTAAACACAAATTATTTACAGATTTTTGCCACAATGATCTGTTTTTTGGGAAACAACCCTTTGAAAAACTTTTTGAATATGGAATAATGCCCATAAGTTGTACCCCTGTTTTGTCTATTATTTCATCAAAATTTTCTATTGCATTTTTACCGTAGGTATGTACTCTGTTTAAAATTGTGCGGATTTCTCCGTTATTCAATTTTTTTATGAGTGCCACCATTCGTTCAGTATCTCTTACTGAAATTAAATCAGGAGTTAAAATCATCAAAAACATATCGGCATTTTTAAAAAAAGATGCCATTCTGTCATTAAGACCCAAACCCATATCTATTAATATAAAATCAAACTTGCTGTCTATGGACTGGTGAAAATTTTTCACCTGTTCTTCAGTGGGAGAAAAATCAATACTGTATGGTGCAGGAATATAACTTAGTCGGGGATAATTTTCACTTTCCACCACTGCTCTGTCAAAATCAATTTTTTCACTTATAATATCTTCCAAATTATAGATAATCTTGTCTTGAAGTCCCAGCATAATATCAATACAGCCAAATCCGCTGTCCGCTTCTTCTATCAAAACCTTTTTACCATTTTGGGATAGAGTTTTTGCCACTGCTGTGCAAATGGTGGATTTCCCCACTCCTCCTTTTCCTGAAACAAAAACAATTTTTTTAGCCATAAAACAGATTTCTCCATTCAGTTTTTATTATTCTTCGGTTTTTTCCTCTGATTTATCGGAAATTTCATTTTCCGATTCAGCTTCTGCCTGTTTTTTTGCTTCTTCCTCTCTTGCCTTTAATACTTCGGGAGGGATATGCTGACTGTATTTTTCAAAATATTTATTCATTATATCTCTGGCTACAGGTGCACCTGTATAACCGTGCCAACCTTTTTCTATAACCACAGCCACTGCAATTTCGGGGTCTTGGGCAGGTGCATAGCAAATAAATGTTGAGTTTGGAAAACCTGCTGTTTGAGGTGTACCTGTTTTAGATGCTACATCAACAAAGTAATTTCCGAAAGTAGCTATAGCTGTACCTGAACGAGATGCCATAACCATACCTTCTCTTACAGCTTCAAAAAATTCAGTTGGTACATCGTCCATATTTGACATTACTTTAGGTTTGTTGTCAAAAACAACCTTATCCCTGTTATAGCTTTCTATAGATTTTACAATGTTTAAATCCATTCGTTTTCCGTTGCCTGCAAGAGCTGAGGTATAGCTTGCAAGCTGCAAGGGTGAAAATTCATTGTACATCTGTCCGATTGCAGATTGAAGTACATCTCCGGGGTTCCATGGCACACCGTGTTTTTTTGCAACCTCCGGATTTGATACCACTCCCTTAAACTCGTTTATCTCTATTCCTGTAGGTTCTCCCAGTCCGAGTCTATGGGCATATTCGTTGATTTTATCTATGCCAAGCCTTCTTCCTGTATCATAAAAATAGATATTGCAGGAATATTTAAGAGCTTCTTTAACTGTTAAAGGTCCATGATGCCCAAGACAGGTAAATACTGTATTGGGATAGTAATCATACACATGGTAACAGCCGATTTTACTGTCAGGTGTTTCTAATTTTTCATTTAATGCTGCCAAGCCTATCACAGGCTTAAATACCGAACCGGGAGAATATCTTCCCATAGTGGCTCTGTTCCAAAGGGGCTTTAAAGGGTCAGCCAAAAGCTCATTATACTGCTGTCCGTATTTTGCCTGATCATAAGAAGGGTAAGTTACCAAAGCAATAATTTCCCCTGTTTTAATATCAATGGCCGCAACAGCTCCTGAATCTGCTTCTTTACCTTTTCCTTCCGGGGCAGTTTCATTAAGATATTCAATCTGTTTTTTCAGTGAGTCAATAGCAACACGCTGTATGTCTTTATCTATTGTTAAAACCACTGTATTTCCGGGAATGGTTTCTTCTTCATCTACCGAATCCACTACATCTCCTTCGGCATTAAAATAAATTTTTTTCATACCGTCTTTACCCCGGAGATAGTCTTCATAAATCATCTCTATGCCGTCTTTTCCAATATAATCGGAGGGTTGATAGCCCTTTTTCAAAAGTCCTTCCATTTCCTCAGCATAAATAGGTCCTGTCCTGCCTATTATATGGGGAATTAAATCACCGTCCATATATTCTCTCATAGCCACTTCAGCTATGCTGACTCCGCTCATTTCATAGCCCCATTCACGGATTAAAGTGGCTGTTTTTAAACTTATATCATAAGCAAAAGTGTAATTTGTGGAATAGTTAAATCCCTGCTGCTGCATTGCATATTTAACACCGGCCAATTTCCTGAAATCACTGTCATTGTAATCTTTCAGTTTATACATATCTTTAAGCCAGTATACAACATCATCTGCAGTGGCATATTGCCCTATATTAAGATGTTTTTTAAGTTTTTCCACATCTTTTTCTCTGTCGGGCAAAAAAGCAAAAGGTGCCTTTTGAGTAAGAGGAAGATTATCAGCCCATTTTTCATTTGTGCTTTCAAGCACTTTGCAGACTTTTAATATGGTGTCATTTTCCTCTTTTTTTGACATATAAACTCTGTCAAATATAATATTATATCCCACTCGATTATAGGTAAAAGGCCGTCCTTCTCTGTCCACTATTTCACCACGGGCAGCTTTCATTCTTTGTGAAACACTGGTACCTTTATTTAATTTTTCAACATATTCTTTGCCGTTTACCACCTGAATTTCCATAAGCCGCAAAGAATAAAAACAAACGCAGGCTAAAAACATAAATACTATCACCAGCAATCTGTTTCTGACAATATTTTTCTTCATTATATCTCCTAATCCAAACTGTATTTACAGGTAAAATAGGTGTGTATTTTACCTATAATAAAAAAAATAGGTATTACAAACAAAAGTGAATACAAAATAGTGGGAATTATATGTCTGTACAAAATAATTTCTGATTTTTCATATTTCCAAATTGCATATACAAAATAATACTCCAAAAATCCTCTTAAACTTAACACTGCCGCAGAAAAAGTAAATGCATTCAGTTTATTATTTTTCATAAAATAAATTACTGCCAGACCTATTGCTGTACAGCATATCAAAAGCAGCATAGCATTAAAACCATGTATGGGGTAGGAAGAATAGTCGCAAAGCATACCTGTTATCATACCTACTATTCCGCCGGCAAATTCACCTTCATACATTGCTGTAACCGCAGCTGCAACATAAATTGCATTGGGTTTTACACCCCAGATTTCCAAAAAATGCGGAGTATTCTGCAATATAAATATAATAAAAATAACTGAAAAGTAACTTATAAATTTAAGTGCAATACCCTTATTTTTATTATTTTCCAATTTCTCCGCCCCCTTTTTTATTTTTAATAAAAGCCACTTTTTATTTTTAAAAGCAGCTTTTATGATATTCCATGTTATTTATTTTTGATTTGTTTTTTCAGTGTTTTCTTTTTCATCTATTATGTCCCTGCCTTTGTTTTCACCCAGAAAGCTTTTTATAACAAGAACATCTTTTACATTTTTTATATCAGAGGCAGGTTTTATAACAGCATATTTGGAAAGTCCGTGTGTTTCATCTCTGATTTCGGTAATTTCTCCCACAATTATATCTTTTGGATAATTTCCTCCATATCCTGATGTCAATACAATATCACCTTTTTTAGCCTCCACATCTTTTGGAAGAAAAGTCATAAGAGTATTTCCTTTTTCAGCTTCACTTATTCTACCGGTAACTATACCTACATCTCGTGTTGTGCTTATATATGTTCCCACATCCAAAGATGCGTCTAAAACTGTTATAACCTTTGAATAGCTTATACCTACTTCGTTTACCACACCAACCAAGCCTTTGGAAGTAATAACCGTATCCCGCAGTTCTATACCGTTAAGCGAGCCTTTATCTATGGTAAATGAATAAAATTTACTGTTGGCATCTCTACCTATTACCGTAGCCGTTTCAAATTCAAATTCGGGATTTTGTTCTTTTATTTCCAAAAATTCTTTAAGATTTTCGTTTTCTCTTTTAAATTTATCATAATCAACCAGTTTTTTGTTCATTTCTTCAATTTTTGCTTTTAATTCTTCATTTTCCTTGGAAATATTGGAGGCATTTAAAAAAACATTTAAAAATGAATAAACCCCTTCGGAAATAGAAGATGAAATCCGCTGAAAAGGCACCGATATTATTCCTATTACATTATCGGAAAAAGATGCCAATCCCCCGGTATATGCTCCTCTTAAAGCAAAAGCAAATATAATAACTAAAAAAGCAAGAAGAATTTTGAATTTTTTGCTTTTAAAAAAATCCTCCATATAAAATTCCTCCTGCTTTCTTTTTTTATTTTAATTAATAATTTTTAGCGTCTTCGTCATCTTCCATAAGCACTTCATGAAGCTTATCCAAATCTTCCAAAACCTTACCTGTACCTATAGCAACACAATCCAGCGGATTTTCCGCAATATGAACTTCCATACCTGTTTCTCTGGAAATAAGTTCATCCAGTCCTTTTAGCAAAGCTCCGCCTCCGGTAAGTGTAATACCATGGTCAATAATATCGGCGGAAAGTTCCGGAGGAGTTTTTTCCAAAGTTGTTCTTACTGCATCCAAAACAGAGGACAGAGGGTCTACCAGTGCTTCTCTTATTTCATAAGGATAAATCTGAATATTTTTAGGAAGACCGTCTACAAGGTTTCTTCCCTTAATATCCATAGGCTCTTCACCTTCGTATTCTACGGCGGAACCGATATTTACTTTGATTTCTTCAGCAGTTCTTTCACCGATAAGAAGATTGTATTTTTTCTTTACATATTGAATTATGGAAGAATCAAATTCATCTCCGCCCACTCTTACGGATTTAGCGGCAACAATACCCCCCAAAGAAATAACGGCAACTTCACTTGTACCGCCTCCGATGTCTATAACCATGCTTCCCATAGCCTCTGCAACAGGCATTCCGGCACCGATGGCAGCAGCCATAGGTTCTTCAATAATAGAAACATGTTTAGCACCTGCTTTAAAAGCGGCACTTCTTACAGCACGCCTTTCAACGGCTGTAATTCCTGATGGTATGCAGATAACCACTCTGGGTCTTGCAAAAATAGAGTTATTGAATGCTTTTTTTATAAAAATCTGAAGCATATTTGCAGTGATGTCAAAGTCAGCGATAACTCCGTCTTTAAGAGGTCTTACCGCAACAATGGAACCCGGTGTTCTGCCTATTACTTTTTTAGCTTCATTACCTACATATCTTACAGTATCTGTTTTTTTATCTACAGCAACAACGGAAGGTTCACGCATAATAATGCCTTTTCCCTTCATAAATACCAAAGTATTCGCTGTGCCCAAGTCCACTCCTATATCTTTATTAAATGAAAACATAAATTTTTTTATCTCCTTTCGTCAATAATTCATATTATAACTCTAATCGTCTATAAACTCAACATAAATTTAAGAATTTATTATGAAAAGTTTAAGGAATATTTGTAATAAATACTCATATAATTTTACTTTATTTTACATTTCTGGTTTTTAGAGAATTTGCGGGCAAATTTTTTTAATCAGAGAATAAAGTTTATTTACAGGTAAACCCATAACAGAGTAGTAATCACCTTTTATTTCCTCTATAAATCTTCCTCCCAATCCCTGTATTCCGTATGCTCCTGCTTTATCCATAGGCTCATTTGTATTTATATACCAATTAATTTCATCTGATGAAAGAACACTGAATTTTACTGTGGTTTCTTCACTTAGAGAAAGGCTTTTTCCGTCTTTTACAATACAAAGTCCCGTTATAACTTTATGTTCTCTGCCTGAGAGAAGATTAAGCATTCTTTCTGCATCTGATTTATCCTTGGGTTTGCCTAAAATTTCATTTCCCGCTATAACAACGGTATCACAGCCTATTACAAAGCTGTCCTTATTATTTTTTGCCACATCAAGAGCTTTTTGTACGGCAAAAAATTCTGCTACTGCCTCATTTTCCATGCCTTGAGGAATTTTTTCCCTGTAGGTGGAAGGTACTATGTCAAAATTATCAATAAGATTTTTAAGCAGTTCTTTTCTGCGGGGAGATGCCGATGCAAGTATAACTTTCAAATTCATTCCGCCTTTCTTCTACTTTCCTGTGGAACCAAAAGCACCTGTACCTCTTTCACTGTCATCAAGTTCATTGCAAACTTCCACTTTTGGAAACAGTGCATTTACTATAACAAGCTGAGCAATTCTGTCGCCGGGGTTTACAGTATAGCTTTCGCTGTAATTATTTATAAGTGAAATGATAATTTCTCCTCTGTAATCACTGTCTATAACTCCTACACAATTAGCCGGTACAACTCCATGCTTGATACCCAAACCGCTTCTGGCAAAAACAAGTCCCACTGTGCCTTCTTCCAGTTGTATGGCTATCCCTGTGTGAAATTTTACTATTTCACCGGGTTTTATTTCAGTGGAATTTGTAATATCTGCATACAAATCCATTCCGGCACTTTGAGTTGTTCCTCTTGTGGGAATTATGGCAGTATCCGTAAGTTTTTTTATCTTAATCATTGCTAACCTCTATAATACATTTCTGTAATAAAGTCCACGTGTCATATTTTCACCATAAGGAACTTTGTTTTTATAATCTGTTATAATTTCATCACATTCATTATTGTTTTCTTTTGTAAAATACAAAGTGATAAAATCAATACCGCCCAATTCCTTCATTCTGTCTGCCAAATAAAGCGGAACACTGTTAAAAATACGGCTTTGTCCTCCATCACAATTTACAAAAAACTCTGTGCCTTTTCTGTCTTTAATTTTAGTATAGCCATGACAGTTATCACATCCTATAGCAGCTTCAACCGGGCAGTTTCTGACAGTCATCAGGGGCAGATAGCCATAACCCACTATACCTGTTTTTATTGGGCGGATTATATCTTTAATCTTACTTAAATTAAGCTCAAAGGAAGTTTCCGCAGAAGAAAGTCCCATATCCGCATATTTTTTCATGGCACGGGAATTAAATATATTCAAATTAAATCCTCCGTGAATATTTTTTATGCCTATATCTTCAGCAGCCTTAATCCCCCAAAGATTTCCGCAATATATATTTTCCATTCCCTGTTCTTTAAGTGTTTTCATAAGTTTTATTTCATATTCCGGGGCAAAGTTTATGGTTTCGGTTTCTCCGCATATTTTGTCGGTAATTACTCCGCCTTTTCTCACCCACGCATTTAACTGAGAAAGAGGCATTGTAATCATTTCACATTCTTTCAGCATTTTGTCGGTAAGCTGTGTGTATTTTGAAATTCTGACTCTTAATTTGGGCATAATACTCATATCAGCTGGAATTTTGGGCAAAGGAGGAAGTCTGTTTATTTTTACAGGCTTTACAGCAGATCTTTGAGTCTTTATTTCCTCCAAAACATCACGCCTTAATAGGTTTAATTCCGAAACAGGCACAATAAGTCCATCATCACAGTCAAACTCAAATTCTTTGAGATAATATGGTGTGCCCCCTGTTTTGGAAAGACTTTGCTGGGCTTTTTCCTTTGTAGTAGGTTTATTTACGGCTATTTGAGGAATTTCCCCTGTTTTTTCGGAAAAGTGTCCATCTAAATCGGAGCAAGAAAGTTTTATGGGTTGTCCGTTTTTTATGGTTAGTTTCATATTAACAGGTACAAGAGGTGTTTCCTTTGCATAATCCTTTTCTATATCTTTTAATACAGATGTCATGGCAAGTACATCATCTTTTTGTCTTGTGCCAAACATATCATAATTTACATTGGATTTATAATATCCATCGGTAAAACCGCTTCTGGAAAATACACTTCTTAAAAGTCCCATATCGGTTTTTTCTTGGGCAACAGCTTTTTTAACCTGTGATACAGCGGCAGAAACATATTCGGGGCGTTTCATTCTGCCTTCGATTTTAACAGATGCCACACCGATTTCAGCCAGTTCATTTACATCTTCCACCAAGGACAAATCTTTAAGGGAAAGACCGTATTCATTTCCTTTTTCCACTCTGAAAGGCAGACGGCACGGCTGAGCACAAAGTCCTCTGTTTCCGCTGCGTTCACCTATCATGGAACTCATATAGCACTGACCGGAAACACTCATACAAAGAGCACCGTGAATAAACACTTCTATTTCCGCATTTACATTTTGGGCAATATGCTTTATTTCTTCTTTGGAAAGCTCTCTTGCCAAAACAATTCGTGAAAAACCCAGTTCTTCAGCTTTTTTTGCACCTTCCAAATTATGCACTGCCATCTGTGTGGAGGCATGAAGAGGCATTTCTGGTGCAATTTTTCGGGCAATTTCAAAAACACCCAAATCCTGTATAATAAGTGCATCCACTCCACATTCAACAGCAGTTTTAACAGCATTCTCCACTTCCTGGGATTCATCGTCATACATAAGAGTATTTAAGGTTTGATGAACTTTTACTCCTCTTTCATGACAATATTCCACTGCATTTTTTAATTCTTCATTGTCAAAGTTTGTGGCATTTCTACGGGCATTTAATGCTTTTGAACCTAAATAAACCGCATTTGCTCCCGATCTTACCGCTGCAACCATGGCGTCATAGGAGCCGGCAGGAGCTAGAATTTCAATATTATTCTTCACTTTTCTTACCCATTTCCAACTGACGCTTTACTTTTTCCAGTTCACGCTTAGTTTCATCAAGTTCAATTCTCGCTTTTGCTGCATCTTCCAAATATTCGGTAATCTGACTTCTCATTCTGTCAGCACTGTCCTCACTTTTTTTATAACCGTCCATATAATTTATACAGCAAAGTGCAAGACATTCATTGAGAGAAAGTCTGTCATTCTGTGCCATCAAACTTCCGATTTGCTTATCCAGTTTTTCTCCCAATTTTAATACATATTCCTCATCTTCAGGTGTTGCAATTATAAGTTTACAGCCCTGAATTTCCAATTTAACTCGGTTTATCATTGTATATTCCCATTCCTTTCAATATTTTATCGCATATATAATTATTATAATTCATTTTTTAAAATATTAAAAGTCCTATTTGTAACTTTTGGTGTTTTTTTATAATAATTTTATATGCACAATTTTATATGATTATTTTTATTTTTGCGAAAAATTTGCAACTAGTTCTTTTATTTTTTTTAATTTATGATAAAATAATATTGCAAACAAAAAATAATAAATACATAAGGAGTGTTGAAAATGTATTGTGTAAATAATATTAAAAACGATATTTACTGGGTTGGCGGAAATGATCGCCGCATTTCCCTCTTTGAAAATGTTTATCCTCTTCCTCACGGTGTTTCATATAATTCTTATTTGATAACAGATGAAAAAACCATTCTTCTTGATACCGTTGACAAAGCTATATCACATTTGTTCCTGGAAAATGTAAAGTATGTTTTAAAGGGCAGAAATCTTGATTATATTGTGGTAAACCATATGGAACCGGATCACTGTGCTGTTTTGGAAGACATTGTAAACCTTTATCCCGATGTAAAAATTGTCTGCAATGCAAAAGCTCTTGGCATGATTAAACAGTTTTTTGATTTTGATGCAGACAGCCATACTCAAATTATAAACGAAGGGGACAGTCTTTCCACAGGTAAACACAATTTTACCTTCTACATGGCTCCCATGGTTCATTGGCCTGAAACTATGGTAACATATGACAGCACAGATAAAGTTTTATTCTCTGCTGACGCATTCGGCACTTTCGGAGCATTAAACGGAAATATCTTTGCCGATGAAGTAAACTTTGAAAGAGATTGGCTGGACGAGGCTCGCAGATATTACACAAATATCGTAGGAAAATTCGGAATTTCTGTACAGGCTTTGCTCAAAAAAACAGCAGGACTTGATATACAGATGATCTGTCCTCTCCATGGTCCTATTTGGAGAGAAAATATAAGCTGGTACATTGAGAAATACCAAAAATGGAGCACCTATACTCCTGAAGATAAATCCGTAATGATAGCTTATGCCTCTGTTTACGGCAATACAGAAAATGCCGCTGAAATTCTTGCTTTGGAACTGGCTAAAAAAGGTATTAAAAATATTGCTGTTTATGATGTTTCCACCACTCACACCAGTGTTATTCTTTCCGAAAGTTTCAGATGCAGCCATTTGGTATTTATGTCATCCACATATAACGGCGGTATTTTCCCAAATATGGAAACAGCTCTTCTTGACATTAAAGCTCATGCTTTACAAAACAGAACTGTGGCTTTGGCTGAAAACGGCACTTGGGCTGCTACATGCGGCAAACAGATGAGAGAAATTCTTTCCACTCTTAAAAATATGGAAATTCTTGAAAATACTGTTTCCATTAAATCTTCCGTAAAGGAAACTCAAAGACAACAACTCATAGAAATGGCTGCAA
>JAHHUA010000129.1 GCA_020024235.1 Oscillospiraceae bacterium | reverse complement strand
GCTTGATGCAGTAGGAAAACAGTGTCCAATCCCGGTAATTATGAGCAAACAGGAAGTAAGAGCAGGAACTGAGAATTTTTCCATTGATGTAGACAACGAATATGCTGTAGAAAACCTTAAAAATTATGCGGAATCCGCTGAATACTCTGCCCA
Source organism: Oscillospiraceae bacterium (assembly GCA_020024235.1). Lineage (GTDB taxonomy): Bacteria > Bacillota > Clostridia > Oscillospirales > Ruminococcaceae > JAHHUA01. The sequence continues at coordinate 4,472 of JAHHUA010000129.1, read as the reverse complement.
TGTGGAAGAACATGATAATATCTACACAGTTACTATGAGCAAAAACAGCTCTGAAACTACTACAAAAACAGAAGAAAAACCCACGGAAGAAGTTTTGGCTCCTGAAAATTATGCAATTTTTGTAGGCAATGATATTTTGGGCAACGGCTCACAGGAACTTGGTACAAATCTTATCAGGATGTTTTTCTTTACTCTCACACAAGATGAGGATATTCCGAAATATATTCTCTTTATGAACAATGGTGTAAAACTCGCCATGCAAGATGAACAAGTTATTGAACATTTGCAGGAATTGGAAAACCGTGGCACAGAAATTTACATCTGCGGCACCTGTGTAAACTTTTATGAAATTAAAAATGAAATAAAAGTGGGTAAAATCAGCAATATGTATGAAATTGTTGAAAAAATGAAAAAAGCCCACAAAGTTATTACATTATAATCGGAGACCTGTTTATTATGAAATATTATTTATTTGTTTTCCCCAATACCCACAGTGCTATAGCGGGACAAAAACATTTGGAGGGGAAAATTCCTTTTTCTGTTATGCCTACATTGCGTGAAATCAGTGATAGCTGCGGAATTTCTATCCGTATAAAAGAAGAAAACTATCCTGATGTCAAGAGAATTTTTGACACCTGCAATGACATTGAAAGTTTTATGATTTTCCATGTGGAAAGCGAAAAAGGCAAAACCACTGCTGAAAAAATATATACAAAATAACTGATTCCCCTTTCATTATGAGTTTAATTCCCATAATGGAAGGGGATTTAATTATAAAATATGTTCTTTATACAAAATAATTTTGCAAAATTATTTAAACTCAAGTGCAGATGTTATCACCTAGGTATTTTTTAGTACACATTTGTGTCTTTTATATTCGTATTATCTGAATTTTATCTGGTATTTTTCTTCTACCAAATTATTAGAGCCAAAATAGAGCCAGACAAAACTATTTTTTCTGCTTTAATTACTCCAATATTGATAGCACTGTATAGGATGAACTTCACACCACGCTTTAACATTCCCAACACTTTTCTTGCTTATTGTTCAATTACCTTTTCCGTATGTTCACTGGTCAGCATCAAATGATTTTTGTAAGTCGTATACTCTTGTTCTATGTATTCCTCTTTAATCGGAAACATATCCTGTATTAAAATTACACTTTCTCGAATATCATACAGCTTCACAATATGCAAAATATCGCAAGGTTTCCCTGATATTCTTTCTTCTCTATTATTTTCCGAAACTTATCTATTCTGCTAGAAAGCGGTAGCATCAAATAAGTTCCCATAGCAGTATCCTCAAAGCAATAAAATAAGGTCTATTGCCCACCTCATTCCCATTATAGATAAGGCATATCTTCAAAAAATCTATACTTTATATAAAATCCTGTTTTCTTCATTCGTTCCATCATATCTCCACAAATATGGAAAAAGTCCCTCACCTTTCGGCGAAGGACTAAACTTACAACCCAACCATTTATATACCGCATATCGTCAGTAGTAAACTTTCTTTGTACTAATATACTAACAAGTGCCAAGCAGAAATCCAAATTATATGCTGGTTATACAAAACTATTCAAATTCGGCAAATCCAAAGACATTCTTAAATATATTTATTTAAGTTTTGTATCTTTTTTGCCGTTATTTTATTTCAGTTGCATATATTATTTTACTTCTTTCATTTTAATTTAAAAGTGGAAGTGATTGAGAAAAGCTAAATAGTATATACCATAGATGTATGTATTTACAAAGCCGGATTGTGATGAAAAAGCGAAATTAGGAACATTTGAAAAAATCGTGGTGGGCTGAGTGTTAATATTGGATTTATTATCTTGTTATTTTAATATTTTATCATATAAATATGAAAATTTCTATCATTTACACCTTATATTGAAAAAACGGGCAAAAAAATAATAAAACCATATTTGGATAAAACAGGTTATTTAGGTGATTTTAAATAATCGTACCTATAAAGGAATGGCACTATATAAGGAGCTTATTTACGAATGATACAAATATCCTGATTACCGGAGCATAAAAGCTTTGTATGCTGTTCAAATTTTGTAAAACCAGCTGATTTAGCAGCATCTTGAACCTCATTGTGTAAAACCCCTAGATCCATCCCCTGAAAATAATAAGGGAGATAACCCAAAACCATGTCCCAGGGCTCGGTATGGTCAACTGAAATTCCTTCTCCGACAACCAATAAGACACCATGAGGGTTTAGGGCATCATAGCATTTTTTCATAAGATCTTCCATATGTCCTTTTGCAAAAAGCATAACACCGATTGCAAGAATTAAATCATAACCATGACCAATATCATCTGTCATGAAATTACCGTTTTTTACTGTGGCTCTTTCGGTCAGACCTGCCTGATTGATGGATTCCTTAATCAAAGCAGGTGGAAGCTGATCAAATAGAATACCTGAACGCTCTTTTTTGTCTGAAATAACTGCAAGCCCTAATAAGCCAGTTGCACAGCCAAGATCTAGAATATGATGTATAGAATCATTTTCCGGTAAAGAACGCACGATTTTCAGCAGTTCTTCCTGCCGATAGCCTTTCTGAGCCTTTCGCAGTGCATTGCCATACTGTTCAAAATCAAGGCTTTGCCCCATTGACTGGGATTTTCCCGGACCTTCTGTTACCAGTTTTTTCACATCCATAGGGACAGTACCCTCATTTTGACCGTAAAACAACAGAAAATCTCCCAGATATTCCTTTGTTCCTTTAACAAGATAGCGGTTTGTTTCTTCTGTGTTTTCATAATATATACTCTGTTTTTTTAGAAATCCTATAGAAACCAATGCAGACAGAAGGTATTCTGTGTTTTGAGAGTGCCAACCCATTTTCTCCGCCAGTGCTTTTGCTGTGGTGGGTGTTGTCAAATGGGAAAAAACATCCAGTTCTATGGCGGAATTTACCAGTTTTTCATAGAGATTTAAAAATGGAAGTCTAGTTAATTGTTCCCAAACAGATTGTTTATTCATAAATATGTCCTCCTTAAATGAAAATAAAATGTTTAATACTTTTTAAGATGATTATATCAAAAGTATGTACATACAGTTACTCTGAAAGGCCATATTATGCTCCTGTAAGACAAGAATATCCAAATGTTATAGTATGAAAGAATATAAGCTGTCCTGTTGTACTGATTGGAGTTTATAGGTAATAAACTAATTTTCCAAATGACTTTAGGCAATGGGGATTAATTGCTGTGATTTTTATATTATTTAAAAAATAAATGCTGATTTGCTTAGAAATGATTGAGAAAAACTTTTCGATATTCAGAAGGAGTACAACTGAATTTTTTACGGAAAGCCTCAGTAAATTTACTGGGACTTTCATAGCCTATCTGAAAAGCGATATCACCAATATTACAGGTGGTTTCTTTTAAGAGTTCAGCAGCAAGCTGAAGACGGTATTCTCTTAAATATGCTCCAATAGACAGGCCATATACTGCCTTAAAGCAGATTTTCATAGAACTAAGAGGAATATCAAACTGCTTTGACAGAGCCTCTAATGTATCATGTCGTTCCGGGTGCTGTGTCAAATATGTATGTATTAATTTTACAATCCGTACTTGGCTACGGTTAAAATAAAGCGGCTTTATAGGGCTTGAAACATCTAATGAGCATAAATGATATAGCAGCTCAAGGACTTTCATTTTTATGTGTCCTTCATATTCTTTTGTTCGCATACAATAAAGTTTGGATAAAATATCATCTAATATGTTTTCACGATAAATAATCAAATGATTTCCCGCAAGTAAACGATCATAAAGTTTCTGAAAATCAATATATAATGCTCCTATGGACTGCTCTATATTTTCTATGAAATTTTGTGCAATTTTAGGTTCAATAATTAGATTCAAACCATGATAATGGGAAAGGGGAAAAGAATTACAGTCCGGCTGGCAGATGGGTAAATTGACTGACAGATCTCCTGCACCCAAATAAAAACATTCCCCATTCCGATATTCTCCTTCAAAGCGGCCTTCTTTGCAGTGCTGAATTGATATCATATCAGTTGGGAAATGAAAATCTGTGCCCTGAAAGTCCAAATGTTCTGTATGAATATCCTGAAAAATAAGGATTGCTCCAGGGAACAGGTTGATTTGCTGTACAATGCATCTTTCCTCTTCCGATTCTGACCATTCCTGTAATTGATAATTGTATATTTTTGTATTTTGCCCAAACAGACATTTAATATCGGTATCAAAAGAAGCAGTAGATTGTACTTGCTTTGAATTATCACTTGGAATATGGCAGTTCTCTTTTATGTGAAACATTTTTAAGTCCTCCTTTTTCCAATACAGATATACACAATCTTCATTTATAGTACAATGACATAATAAAGAAAATGTCTATATTTTATTGGAAAGCCTTTCTCTTATAAATTCAGTTAATCAGAATTACTTATAAATTTTATTTTAGATATTAACAAAAACTTTTTAACAATATATAAT
>JAHHUA010000128.1 GCA_020024235.1 Oscillospiraceae bacterium | reverse complement strand
ATACTATTTATAAGTATAAGACTAAATTATTAATGACAGAAAACATTTTTACAAAATAATACTTAATTTAATATTTGACTGGAAAAATTAAAAATTTTATGGTAAAATAATAAAAAATTAAGGGAGGTATATATATGAGCGGGAAATTATATGGAATAGGTGTAGGACCGGGAGATCCGGAGCTTTTGACAATAAAAGCTTTGAGAATTGTCAAAGAAAGTGAAATAATAGCAGTTCCGGGAGAAAATCCAAAAGAAGCCGTGGCATATAAAATTGTAGAAGGTGCATGGAAGGAAATTTCCGAAAAAACTTTAGTACCAATACCCATGCCCATGACAAAAGACCCTGTAATTTTAAAACAAAACCACATAAACGGTGCAGATAAAGTGGAAGAATATTTAAAACAGGGAAAAGATGTGGCTTTTCTTACTTTGGGAGATCCCACAGTATATTCTACATATATGTATGTACACAAAATTATAGCTGAAAGAGGTTATGAAACACAAATTGTCAGCGGGATAACATCTTTTTGTGCAGTTGCGGCAAGATTAAATATGGATTTGGCAGAAACCTCACAGCTTTTGCATATTATCCCGGCTACTTATAATGCTGACAATATAGAAGATGTTTTAGCTTTGCCTGGTACAAAAGTTTTGATGAAATCCGGTAAAAAAATGGGCAAAGTTAAAGAGGGAATTTTAAAAAGTAAAAATAAATCCGTAATGATAGAAAACTGCGGTATGGCAGATGAAAAAATTTACACTAAAGCTGAAGAAATTCCCGAAAATGCAGGATATTATTCCCTTATTATTGTAAAGGAGGATAAATAAATGAGTGAAAACATAAGAATGTACGGAAACCCAAGAACAAATATAATGACTGCTGCCCAGTGTCTTGAAAGCGAAATTTCAGGTGAATTGGTTGAGCAAGAAGTCAAAACAATAAATGGTGGCAAAGTAATACTTATGGTTTTTGAAAAATATTTTTTCCGTAACGGTGGTTATGGCGCATTGACAGTTATGCTGACTGATGACGGAAAAAGCAAAGAAGCAGTTATAATAGGTTTTGGTGGAGGTAACGGACTTTTAAATATAAGCTTTGGAGCCAATTCCGATTTTGCGGAGGAAGCGGAGGAAATACTTAGAAATAACGGATTTAATTAGAGAAAAGAGGTAAACCTAATTGAAAAAAATTATTATAATAATGATAGCGGGTGCTCTTATATTGAGTGGCTGTACAGACAGAACAAAAATAGACCCACAGGTTTCTGATAGTTCATCTATAAATTCATCAAACCCGGACACATCAGTTAATGAAAATCAAAGTCAAAATGAAAGCAATAAAGAGGATTCATCATCTTCATCTTCAGAAGATGACAAAAAAGACCAGTATGAAACTTCAAGAATTAAATATCCTCAGCTTTTGCCAGATAAAATAAAAAATCATTATTTATTAAAGGAAGCTGACCAAAATAAAAATGCTGTAATTAATTGTAATTGGGAAATACTTACAGATGAAACACCTGTAGAGAATTTTATGAACAGTGTTAAAAATAAAACTGCGGACAAGTTATTTATATATGCATTTTCGGATACAGAAACCATGAATTCTGTAAGTTTAACAGTAATTGAATTTGACGGAAAAAATTTATATCAATACTGGAGAACAGCTCAATATGATGAGGAAAAAAATATATTTGATTTGGATAGCAACAATATCACATGGAATGACAGCGATAAACTGACTCTTAAATCCGTAAAAATAGAAAATAATGGAACTCTTGCCATAGAGTATGCAGACAAAGACGGATATGAACCAAGTTATATTTCATATAAAAATATACGTGATATAATACCCAAATACGAAGAAATGGAAGAAAAAAAGATATTTGAAAAATATCTTCGACCATTATATTATGAAATAATAAAAAATAAAAATATTTCATATGACAATTTTTCCGATGATAAGGTGGATTGGATAGGACTTGTGGAAAATGCTTTAATAGATGAAAACGGAGATTTTTGGACTAAATATCCAAACGGGAAAATTTCTCAGGATGAATTTATGAAGATAATAAACCGCTATTTTGATGTGGATAAATCTGATGTAATCAGAAATGACAACAAAGGCGTAAGCAGATTTATTGCAGAAAATGGTGATATTGTTTATGAAGGAGGCAGAGGAGGAGCATATCCAACTGTTTATGCTGTGGATTTTCAGGACTTAGGAGATACATCTAAAATAACATATAAAATAGTAGATGCTATTACAATGAGAGATAATGACGGTGTAGTAACAGTAAAAAATATGTCTGACGGAACATTCAGATATTTATCAATAGAAATTAAATAAAAAAAATTCGCTCACAATACAACCTGCATTGTGAGTGAATTTTTTTAGTGTTAGGAGTTTAAAGCCATAATCGAAATTTTACGGTATAATAACTTCGCAGCATTCAAAGTCATGGTCAATATAGTGAGAAATAATTCTTGCTTTGAAATGACGAGAGTTACAGATTGATGAGGTACAACCGCCGGAAACATCAAGTTCCTCAGGAAGGACAAATTTAAGACATTTTATCTTAATATCTCTGCATTCCTGATTATAGTGAGCGGGTACCACAGCAGTTTTAAGGCCTCTTTTGTGTTCTCCTCCGTTTTCATCTACTTCTGTAAGAATAACAGCCAAAGCCACTCTTCTGTTAGGACAGATATTCTTCATGGTTATATCAAGCTGCATAATTCTTCCTAAAGATTGCATTTCTACTTGACCCATATCATATTCGATACAGTCTTTGCAGCAGTCAATTTCAATTTCGACAGGAACAGGACATTCTTCAGGCAATATTTCCATTGCACCGTTTACTTCAATTTTAGGAACAGGAAATTCCACATTATTAAACTCGTTATCTTTATAAATGATTTCTTTATTCATAATCAATACCCCCATAGTTTTACCTAAATGTTTAACAGTAAATTCCAACTGAGCTGTTTCAGTTTTTCTTGCCCCCAGAACAGGGATATTCCAGCGGAGAGAATCGCTTCCTGTAATAACTGCTGTTCCTTTTGAGTGGGGAGAAATCTCTGTAATTTCAAAATCAGAATTTACTTGTTCATTTATAATAATATTTGTTGCACCGGGTCCTGAAATGCTTTCTGCAATTTGTTCAAAAAATTTCTGCAAGTCATGTGCAGAAGGAGAGAATAATGCATATTTTGTAACAGGACAGGACGCCCAGTCACACAAAGCCTTTTCGTTAATACCGCAGTTTCCCAAAAGACCTAAACAGTAAATTTTAATTCCCATAGCTTTAGCAGAATTTACAATAGGATAAGCATCCTGACCTATTGTAGTTTTGCCGTCAGTAATCATAACTATGATTTTTTCTTTGACTGATGGTTTATTTAAAAGTTCAATGGCTTTTGCAAAAGCTGCAGCATGATTGGTTTTGCCGGCTGGTGTAAGCCTGTTTACAGCGGATTTTAATATAGTTGTATTTGATATAAGTGCTGTTTCCACTGTGGCAGAATCGGAAAAACCGATTATGGCAGCACGGCTTTCTCCCAGAGAGTTATCTTGAGAGCCATCAGCCGCTTCATCAAGAATATCAATAAAACTTTCTGTAGCAGTTTTTAAATAAGTTAAAGGTTCACCATACATACTTGCTGATTTATCCAATATCAAAACTACTTCTATAGGGTTAGAAGATAAATTGGGTTCAGCAGTTAAAGTAAGTTTAACTTTAAAAGAGCCACCGCTTTTTATACTGCGCACATTAATTTCTTTGTTGGAAGTAATTATTCCCAATACCGTATCATTCCTTTCTGTTTTTGCTCTTTACATAGTACGCAATAATTGAATATCTGTTACTAAAAAATTTTTAATAATCCGATTGATTACTTGAAAGAAATTCGGTTAAGTGTTATTATAAAATTAAATATATTAATAAATCGAAAGAAAAGGCAGTGAATAATATGAAAATTTTAGTTGTAGTTGATATGCAGAAAGATTTTGTAGACGGGGCATTGGGAAGTGAAAAAGCTATTCAAATTGTTCCAAATGTGGTAAATAAAATCCAAAATTTTAAAGGTATTGTTGCAGTAACAAAAGATACTCACAAAGCAGATTATCTTAATACACAGGAGGGTAAAAAACTTCCTGTTGTTCACTGTGTGGAAAATACCGAAGGCTGGCAGTTAAATACCCATGTAGCAAAGGCAGTACAGAAACACATTGACATTGGGGAAGAAGTAAAGATATTTGAAAAAGCCACTTTTGGATCATTGGATTTAGGAAAATGGATTTGTGAAGTAAATGAGAAAACACCTGTTAAAGAAGTGGAATTAATTGGTTTATGTACAGATATATGTGTTATTTCCAACGCACTTTTGATTAAAGCCTTTTTGCCTGAGGTACAAATCACTGTAGATGCCGCTTGCTGTGCAGGAGTTACACCTGAAAGTCATCATAATGCCCTGTCAGCTATGAAAATGTGTCAGATTAACATTGTAAATGAATAAATATATGTAAACCTATGAATTAAATTAGGGTGTGAATAAAAAATATGTATTCCATATTTTTTATTCACACCCTATTATTTATAATATATGTAAAAGATATTTTGTTAGTTATTCAAAATATAAAG
>JAHHUA010000127.1 GCA_020024235.1 Oscillospiraceae bacterium | reverse complement strand
CTATTAGTTTATCCAAAAAAAATAAAGCTATTAGTTGTAAAATATAAGATTTATATTAAATCTAAAATAAAAAATATATATATTGCTTTAATAATAAATATATGATAAAATTACCCTGTAATTAAAATTTGCTTAAGCAAAACAATTTAAAAGCAAAATCGGAAGGAGAATTTATTATGGAGTTTAATGAAATGCTTAAAAAATATGCAGAACTTATTGCCAAGTCAGGTATAAATGTTCAAAAAGGACAGGAAATTTTTTTAAATGCCCAAGTTGACAATGCCCCTTTTGTAAGACTTGTTGTAGAAGAGCTTTATAAAGCCGGAGCTAAGGTTGTAAATATTTCCTGGGGTGATGATAGGCTGTCTAAACTTAAATATGAAAATGCACCTTTGGAAGTTTTTGAAGAAATTCCCCAATGGGAAGCAATGCAGAAAAACCAAGCTGCAGAAAAAGGTGCCGGATTTGTATATATTGAATCCTCCGACCCTGATGCTCTTACAGGTATTGACCCCAAAAAACCCGCTGCCAGAGTAAAAGCCGGAGAAAAAGCATTTACTGTATACAGAGAACATATGGATAAGGGACTTAATACCTGGTGTATCGTAGCTACTCCATCTCCCAAGTGGGCAAAGAAGATTTTTCCTGATATGTCAGAGGAAAAAGCTATTGAAAGTCTTTGGAAAGCTATATGTAATGCTGTGAGAATTGACACTCCCGACCCAATTAAAGCATGGGATGAACACAGAAAAACCTTTGAAGAAAAAATATCTATACTCAACAAAAAACAATTTGACAGACTTCATTTTGAAAGTGCAAACGGAACAAATATCATAATAGGTATGATAGAAAATCACAAATGGGCAGGAGGCGGAGATAAAACTCCGGACGGTGTATATTATTTCCCAAATATGCCTACCGAAGAAATTTTTATCAGTCCCGATAAAAACCGTGCAGACGGCAGAGTTGTATCTTCTAAACCACTTTGCTATCAGGGTACAATGATTGAAGGCTTTGAATTTACATTTAAAGACGGCAAAATTATAGATTTTTCTGCCCAAAAAGGTTATGAAACACTGAAAGAACTGGTTGAAACCGATGAAGGTTCTCACAGACTGGGTGAAGTGGCATTAGTTCCTGTTAAATCTCCTATTTCAGAAATGGGTATTCTTTTCTACAATACTTTGTTTGATGAAAATGCAGCTTGCCATTTGGCAATAGGCAGAGGATTTAACGAATGTGTTGAAGGTGCGGAAAATATGTCCAAGGAAGACTTGGAAAAAAGAGGTCTTAATGTATCTGCTACCCATGTTGATTTTATGTTTGGTACAGCCGATATGAAAATTACCGGTATAGAAAAAGACGGTAAAGAAAGTGTTATTTTCCAAAACGGAAACTGGGCTTAATCTATATATTAATATTCTAGTAAGTTTTTAAATTCTGCTGATTTTTTATACAGCAGGATTTGCAGGAGGTAAAATTATGAATTTTGACAGAAAATATTCCCTTAAACTTATTGAGGAATTATGCTGTGCCAACGGTGTATCAGGTTTTGAAGATGAAGTAGTGGAAATAGGAAAAAAATATACCAAAGATTTTGCCGATGTGGAAGAAAATCACATCAGAAATCTTTATATAAATAATCGCAGAAACAAAGGAAACAGACCTGTTGTTATGGTTGATGCTCACAGTGATGAACTAGGCCTTATAGTTCAGCATATAAACAATAACGGCACATTGTCATTTTTGCCTTTGGGCGGCTGGGTAGCTTCTTCTCTGCCTTCATGCAAATTCAGAATTTTAAATGATGACGGTGAATACATAACAGGTATTGTAGCTGCAAAACCACCTCATTTTATGTCAGATGAAGAAAAAAACAGAAAACTTTCAATTTCTGATTTAATATTAGATGTAGGTGCTGCTTCTAAAGAAGAATTGGAGAATGATTTTAAAATCAGTGTAGGTGCTCCCTGTGTTCCAGATGTGGGATTTTCATACAATGAGAAAAACGGTGTGGTTATGACTAAAGCATTGGATGACAGAATTGCTTGTTCCGTTGTTGTAGAAGTTATGAAAGCCATTAAGGATATGGATTTGGCTGTGGATGTAGTAGGTACATTTACTTCTCAGGAAGAAATCGGTGAAAGAGGAGTTATTTCTGCTGTTAAGAAAGTAAGTCCCGATGTTGCAATAGTTTTGGAAGGCACACCTTCCGATGATACATTTATGGGAAAAGATAAAGCTCAGGCAATAATGCATGGGGGAGTACAGGTCAGATATTTTGACAGAAGTATGATTAATAACCCAAGATTTAATAAATTTACTCAAGATGTAGCTAAAGCAAATGGAATAAAAACACAAAGAGCTGTACGCAGCGGAGGCGGAACTAACGGGGGAATTATCCATACAGAAGGTGAAGGAATCCCATGTATTGTTTTGGGAGTTCCCACAAGATATGCACACAGTCATCATGGATATTGTGCTATGGATGATTATGAAAGCACAGTTTCTTTGGTAGTGGAAGTATTAAAATCATTAAAACCATCTGATATAGAAAGTTTCTAGAATAAAATAATAGGCGGAGACAGATGAAAAATCTGTCCCTGCCTTTTTTAAGCAACCGCTTAAATATTTAGTTTCCTCAACAGCCTTTTTCTACAAATGAAGCACATTCAATGCCATTGGAACCATTTTCAATATTTACCAAACCTGCATGACATTTACCGCTTTGGTTATGAACACAGTTTTTGGCTTTACAGTTAATTTCCAAAGCAGCATTTGGGGAAGAATAATCGGAACTGTTTGTAGGGGAATTTGATTTTGGTACATAGGAATCACAGCAAGTTTCACAGCATAAACAAGCATTGGTACCTCCTACATCAATATATGGTCTACAGCACAGATTATTTTTATTGCTGGCACAATCACAAATATTACATTTGAGTTTTGTCATAATAATAAAATCCTCCTAAAATAATAATTTGAGAGTAATTTTTATCTCGATTTTATTTTGGACATAAATTGTGTTTATATTCATTTTTCACTAAAAAATATTATTTAGTAAAAAAAATAACCTATAAAGGTTTACAATAGTAAAATTTTTAGTTATAATTAAAAAAAATAACAAATAATGAAATTTTATAAAAGGAGATTATATAATGAGTTTAATCGGTGATAAGAAAATCGGATTTCTTGGCGGCGGAAGAATGGCAGAAGCTATCTTTTCTGGTATGATTACTTCTAAATTAGTTAAACCGGAACAAGTTTATGTTACAGATGTACTTAATGACAGACTTGATTTTTTGCAAAAAGAATATGGAGTTAATGTTTTAAAGAACACTGTTGATGTACCAAACAGCGGAAGTATTAAAGTTTTGGATGAGGTAGATATAGCTATTATTGCAACTCATCCCAAAAGCTCGGATGAGCTTCTTAAATGTGCAGCGTCAAAAATGGATGAAAGAAATATTTTGATTATGTCGATTATGGGTGGTGTTGCACTTTCTTATTTGGAAAGCTACATAAAAACAGCTCCTGTAATCAGAGTTATGCCAAACACACCTATGCTTGTAAATGAAGGTGTAGCAGGACTTGCATTGGGCAAAAATGCTAAAACCAGTCATGGTGAATTGGCAAGAGAAATGTTTAATTCAATAGGTTTGGCATTTATTCTTTCAGAAGATCTTATTGACCCACTTACCAGTGTAAGCGGATGTGGTCCTGCTTATGCAGGTATGTTTATTCAGGCTCTTGCTGATGGCGGAGTTCAGATGGGACTTCCAAGAGAAATGTCTGTTGAATTGGCAGCCCAGGTTCTCATCGGAACAGGTAAAATGGTTTTGGATAAGCGTATTCATCCTGAAATTCTTAAAGATAATGTATGTACACCCGGAGGAGGAACTATTGCCGGTGTAAGAGCATTGGAAAACGGAAACTTCCGTGCAACAGTTATGAGTGCTGTTGAAAACAGTCTTGCCAGAATGAGAGAAGTAGGCAAAAAAGACAAATAATAAATTAAAAGGAAAGATTAAAATCCTTCCTCTTTATAGATTAAATTAAAAACAGCGCTATCATTTTGATAACGCTGTTAATTTTTACAGGCATTTATTCATTTTTTCCAGTGCGTTGGAAATATCGTTGCTGTGTTCCTCAATATCTTTATAGATTTTTGTTGATAATTCAGAGAATTTACCAAGCTCCTGAGCCACTATGGCAAATCCTGAACCTACTTGTCCTGCTCTGGCAGCTTCTACAGACGCATTTACCGTAAGCAGTGATTGCTGCTGAAAAATACTGTCCAATGCCTTAGTATCTTTTTTTATTTTAGATACAATATCATTAAAACTGCTGATTGTTTGAGAAAAGTTTTTGAGAGTTTCTTTATTTTCAGCATTTTCACAGGTGCTTGAAATAATGGTGTTAAGCACAATTACCAGAAATTCTGATGAAGATTTGATATGTTGGTCTGCGGCATTATTTTTTGATGATATGCCCACTTTAACTGTGCCGATTGTTTCATTTTTGTAAGTAAGATTTTGGGTTTCATAAGCCGCAAAATTTCCCGAAGTTATATTTCCTGTCCAGTCGAGATTTTTACTGTTTTGTATAACAGCATTAAGTCCTGTAGTTTTGGTAAATGAATTTAAAATATCGTTTATGTTTTCTTTGTTTAAATAGCTGAAAACATCCATTAAATCACCGCCTGATTATAATTTTTAGTATTATTCATATTATAT
>JAHHUA010000126.1 GCA_020024235.1 Oscillospiraceae bacterium | reverse complement strand
CGAACCCATCTCCCACAGGGAAGACTTGGTTCGGATTATATTGCTTTGGTGCGGATGACAGGACTTGAACCTGCATGTCTTCGACATTAGAGCCTAAATCTAACGTGTCTGCCAATTCCACCACATCCGCATATTAAGTTTTAAAATTAACATATATTAACTCAGATGATATGATTTTATCATATAAACAGTGTTTTGTCAACTTAAAAAATAACAGATTTTTGGTAATTTAAAACAAAAGATTATGCTTTAATGTAAAACACATTTTAAAAGAAACAGCACAGAAATTTATCTGTGCTGTTTAAATTTCTAGTTGTATTTATTCATAGCTTCGGCAATTTTTCCGTTCATAATAAGTGTTACTATATCAAGACAGTGATCCAGAGAAGTTTGTAAAGCAGTCATATCTTCTTTGGAAAATTTGCTTAAAACCCATTTTGCCAAATCATAATCGGGATGTGGTTTAGCGCCTATGCCCAGTTTAATTCTGGGAAAATTTTCAGAACCTGTCAGGAGTGTAATGCTTTTAGCACCGTTATGACCGCCATGGCTTCCCTTTTGGCGTATGCGAAGTTTACCGGGTTCCAATGATATATCATCATAAATAACTATTATGTGGTCATCGGGGATTTTATAAAAATCACGGGCAGCAAGTACAGCCTCACCGGAAAGATTCATATATGTAGTGGGCTTTAAAAATAAAACTCTCTTATCACCAATTACAGTATCACAACAGATAGATTTAAATTTAAGACGGTCAGGTTTTATATTAAGTTCTTTGCAGATGGTGTCAATAGCCATAAATCCTGCATTATGACGGGTATTTTCATATTCTGTGCCGGGATTCCCCAAACCTACTACCATATAATCCATGGGACTTTTTGGGGTATTGGATTTAAAAAACATAGTTTACAGCTCCTATACAAAGGGATTTAATGGGCAAAAACGCTCAAATACCTATATGGTATCTGAGCGATTGCTTTTTAATAAATTAAACAAACAAAGGAGAAACCGGTTGATTTCCGAAAATTCTGTCAATAGCTTCAGCAAATACCTCAGCAACAGACAGAGAAACTATTTTAGATGTGTGTTCATTTACAGGTATCGGAATAGTATCAAGGAAAACGAATTCTTTAATAGGAGATTCATCAATTCTTTCAAGAGCAGGGCCGGAAAGTACACCATGAGTTGCACAAGCGTAAATTTCCTTAGCACCTTTTTCCATAAGAGCCTTAGCTGCATTGCAGATTGTGCCGGCTGTGTCAACCATATCGTCAACCAAAATAGCTGTTTTGCCATCAATATCACCGATAATATTCATAACTTCACTGACATTTGCTTTAGGACGACGTTTATCAATAATTGCGATAGGAGCATCAATTCTTTCTGCAAAGTTTCTTGCTCTTGTAACAGAACCAAGGTCAGGAGAAACCACAACAATGTCGCTGTGTGTCCCTTCAAATTTGCTCTTAAAGTAAGGAGCCAAAAGAGGTACACCTAAAAGGTGATCAACAGGAATATTAAAGAAACCTTGAATTTGTGAAGCATGAAGATCCATTGTGAGGATTCTGTCTGTACCTGCTGTTGTAATAAGGTCAGCAACCAATTTAGCAGAAATGGGATCTCTTGCCTTAGCCTTTCTGTCCTGTCTTGCATATCCGAAGTAAGGTATAACAGCTGTTATTCTTCCTGCGGAAGCACGTCTTAATGCATCAATCATAATAAGTAATTCCATTAAATTGTCATTTACAGGTGAACAGGTAGACTGAACTACGAAAACATCGGAGCCTCTTACAGATTCGGTAAGAGTTACGGCAATTTCACCGTCAGAGAATGTTTTAACTTCACATTTACCTAATGGCAAACCTAAATGCTTTGCAATTTCTGCTGAAACTTTAGGATTTGAATTAGCGGAAAAAATTTTAATATCTTTGCCACGAATATCCATTTTTAAACCATCCATTTGCTGCCGCCACGCTAATAATTTTCCCTGTTTCCAGACGGCGAAATTTTGGAAACAAGCCTTTCCGAAAAAATCAAAAACAGATTTAGCTGAAAGGGTTAATAAATTCATTTACATTTTACAACAAAATTTTCAAAAAGTCCATTTTACTTTATAACAATTATTTATTTTTATTTTCAGTACTTATAGTACATTTTAATTGTTTTTTAAACATTAGTCAATAAAAAGCATTTAAAATTAAATATTTGAAAATTTATGTAAACAAAATTAATGTAAAAATGAATTTTTACCTGCATTTTTAAAAATTATAAACCTTTTTTGTATTTTCCTTTTTTGAGCGCCCAATCTTCTTTGACCACTTGCTTATTTCTGGCAAGTGCAAGTGCAAAATCTCCTACATCTTGGTCGATGGTACTGCCGGCTCCGATAACACTGCCTTTTCCGATATGAACAGGTGGAATAAAATTGGTGTTGCAGCCGATAAATGCACTGTCCTCTATAATTGTATGGTGTTTTTCAGCACCATCATAATTTGCAGTAACAACTCCGCAGCCTACATTTACAAATCTGCCCAGTTTGCTGTCCCCTAAATATGTCAGATGTGCCACAGAAGTGTATTTATCTATGCTGGAAGATTTAATTTCCACAAAGTTACCCAGTTTTACAAAGTCATGGATTTCTGAATCAGGTCTTATGTGAACATAGGGACCGATTTTAGTTTCATTATGAATAATGGAATTTTCTATATAAGAACTTAAAATTTTATTTCCGTTTCCTATAGTTGAACTGATAATATGTGTGTTTTCACCGATTACACAGTCTTCACCGATAATGGTTTCGCCTTCAATAATAGTATTTGGCAAAACAGTGGTATCCATGCCGATTTTGACATCGGGTGAGATAATTACACCATTGTCATAGGGAATATTTACACCGTCTTTGCATAATTTATCCAAAACATAAAGCCGTGCAAATTCAGTTATGCTGACTAAAGCGGCTCTGTCAGGAATTTGACAGACACAGTTGGAATTTTGGGTTTTGTAAATACCTTTTTTGCCTTCTATATCATTTAGTAAATTAAGTGGATTAATGTCATTGTCACTTCCGAAATTTTGAATAATATCCAAAACTTTAAGAAGGTAATTAGCTCTCAGCCAATAAATATTGCAGTTTACTTCTTTTCCGTTAAAATCCACAATAACAGAGGTTACATCATTATTTTCACTTTGGTGCTGTTCATGGGATTTTTCCAATGTTTCTTTGTCTGCAAAAATATTATCGCCTTTTATCATAAGAATATCTCTGTCCATATTTTGGGCGGCAAAAGCCATAATTGCTCTGTGATTTGATAATACTGCAAAACCTTCCGGAATAAGTTTCGTCAATTCCTTATTTTTGTCGGAAATAGCTATGGAATTTGTTTCTATGCCCACTTCTTTGCAGACATCACAAACCCAGTTTATCATAGGTTTAAACAAAACCTCATGCTGATATTTTGATTTCTTGCTTTTAAAATTTTCTCCGTTTTCTGCGGCCATAATAATAGAAACTGTGTTTAACATTGTATCCTCCTGAAAATATATTTATAGTGAATTTTATTACAGTTTTTCCCCGAAAATACCTTTTTCGGTGTTGTGAGTATATACACTTAATGCAAGACCTATACCAAGATAAGACGATACTACGGAAGTGCCTCCCGCCGAGAAAAACGGCAGAGTTACACCAATAACAGGCAAGGTGCTTATACACATTCCGATATTAAGAAGGATTTGAAAAGCAAACATGGAAAAAACACCTACACATATGTATTTGCCCAAAAAATCCTTGCTTTTTGAAGCGGTAAAAAGAATTTTTAAAACTATGGCTGAAAGCAGAATAATAACTGACATACAGCCCACAAAGCCCAAAGCTTCACCGAGAAATGCAAAAATAAAGTCATTGTATATTTCGGAAACATAGTGATGATTTCCATAAAATATACCCTTTCCCCAAATTTCACCCGAACCTATGGAAAGCATACCCATATTTTGCTGCCAGCCTATACCCTGTGGGTCAAGCATTGGGTTAAAAACCGTCATAATTCTCATTTGTTTGTCTTCACCGATTATATTCCATAAAATCGGCAGGGAACACACTGCCAAAAGTGCTGCCGGTATAATATATTTCCAGCTTAAACCGGCTGCAAAAAGCATACTCATAAAAATAAATACAAAAATAAGGGCAGTTCCGTGGTCGCCCTGTTTTACAATCAGGGCAACGGGAATCAGTGCATGAAGAAGTATTCCCAAAAGATATTTTATGTTGTTCAGTTTGCTGCCGATTTTTTCAAGGTGAAAGGCAAATGTAACAATAAACGAAATTTTTAAAAGTTCCGAGGGCTGAAGTGTCATTCCGAAAGGAAGCCGAAGCCATGCTCTGTCGTCTACAAAGTCGCTTACCCGTATACCTATGAAAAAAGTAAGAATAACCAGTCCGTAAGCAAACAGTGTGTGAAGCTTCCACAGTCTTGCCATTAATTTGTAGTCTATTTTTGAAAGTATAACAGCGGATACAAGACCTACAACCGCAGCTATGGCTTGAACTAGAATCTGTCTGGAAGAAGCCAGCATACCTGAGTTTTCAATTCCGCATAAAAGCACAACACTGTAAGCGGAAGCACACATACATAAAAAAATTAAAATTTTATCTGTTTCTTTTATATAATTGACAATGCTTTTAAAAATAAATTTCATGTTTAATTTCCTTGTAAAATAATTTTTTTATTTAATTATACTATTTCCTGTCCTCAGTATCAAGGGAATATTATTGGCAATTTATTAA
>JAHHUA010000125.1 GCA_020024235.1 Oscillospiraceae bacterium | reverse complement strand
GATTTTTTGTATTTATTTAGTTAAGAGAAGCAATACTGTCAAGAATTGTTTTAAGTTTAGCCTCAGCCTTAGAAAGTTTTTCCTTTTCCATAGCTATTACTTTTTCAGGTGCTTTGGATACAAAGCCCGGGTTATTGAGTTTTCCGGAAAGAAATGCAATATCTTTTTCGCAAACATCTTTTTCCTTGTTAAGTCTTGCAAGTTCCTTTTCTCTGTCAATAAGCTGGGACATTGGAATTAAAATTTTTGCACCTTCGGAAACAACCTGAACAGCACCTTCAATGTCAAATTTAGTTCCCACTGTAACTTCATCGGCAGATGCAAGTTTTTCAAAGAAAGACACAGCACTGTTAAATGAGTCTTTATGTTCTGTTTCGATGAAAAGGCTTGCTTTTTTGGAAGGAGGTACATTCATTTCATTTCTGACATTTCTTACAGCACGGATTGCCTGCATAACTCTTTCAAATTCTTCTTCTTCCTTTGGAAAGTGCAGTTTTTCATCGTATTCAGGGAATTTGCTTATCATAATGCTTTCACCTTCGTGAGGCAAAGCCTGCCAGATTTCTTCTGTGATAAATGGCATAAACGGGTGAAGAAGTTTAAGAGTATTGCTGAGAACATATACAAGAACCTGTCTTGCATTGTCAGCAGTTTCACCTTCGGTATTAAGACGGGGTTTGGTAAGTTCAATATACCAGTCGCAGTAAACATCCCATATAAAGTCGTATACTTTTTGAACTGCAAGACCCAGTTCAAATTTATCCATATTGTCGGAAATTTCCTTAACTGCATTGTTGTATTTTGAAATAATCCACTTATCTTCTGTAGTGAGGTTTTCCGGGAGATTTGGTTTTATATCATGGCCTTCCAAATTCATAAGAACAAATCTTGCAGCATTCCAAAGCTTATTGGCAAAGTTTCGGCAGGAGATAATTTTTTCATCGGAATATCTCATGTCGTTGCCTGGAGTGTTTCCTGTAACAAGAGCAAGTCTTAATGTGTCGGCACCGTATTGGTCAATAATTTCCAGAGGGTCAACACCGTTTCCCAGGGATTTACTCATCTTTCTGCCTTGTGAATCTCTGACTAAACCATGGTAGAATACTGTTTTAAAAGGGATTTCCCCTGTATGCTCCAAAGAGGAGAAAATCATTCTGGCAACCCAGAAAAATAGAATATCATAACCTGTTACCAAAACATCAGTGGGGTGGAAGTATTCAAATTCCTCTGTTTTGTCAGGCCAGCCCAAGGTGCTGAATGTCCATAAAGCAGAGGAGAACCATGTATCCAAAGTATCAGGATCCTGTTTCATGTTTTTGCTGCCGCATTTCGGGCATACATGAACATCATTTTCGGAAACTACCAATTCACCGCAGTCAGCACAGTAGTATGCGGGAATTCTGTGTCCCCACCAAAGCTGACGGGAAATACACCAGTCTTTGATATTTTCCATCCAGTTGTAGTAAATTTTATCCATTCTTTTTGGAATAAATTTAATTTCTTCGTTTTTAACAGCCTCAACAGCCGGTTTAGCCAAATCTTCCATTTTGACAAACCATTGGCTGGAAGCCCAAGGTTCAACTGTGTTGTTGCAGCGGTAACAGCTTCCCACATTGTGAACATGATCTTCAACTTTAACCAAAAATCCTTCTTTTTCAAGGTCTTCTACAATTTGTTTTCTTGCCTCATATCTTTCCAAACCGCAGTATTTGCCACCGTTTTCATTGATTGTAGCATCATCATTCATAATATTGATAACAGGGAGATTATGTCTTTGACCCACTTCAAAGTCATTGGGGTCATGGGCAGGAGTAATTTTAACACAGCCTGTACCAAATTCAATATCAACATAGGAGTCGGCAACAACGGGAATTTCTCTGCCTACAAGGGGAAGTATAAGTGTTTTTCCAACTAAATGTGTATATCTTTCATCTTTGGGGTTTACGGCAACCGCAGTATCTCCCAAAAGGGTTTCGGGTCTTGTGGTAGCAATTTCCACAAATTCATTGCTGCCTTTTACAGGGTATTTAATATGCCAAAAATGTCCTGCCTGTTCATGATATTCAACTTCTGCATCAGAAATTGAAGTTTTGCAGTGAGGACACCAGTTGATAATTCTTTCGCCTCTGTAAATAAGCCCTTTGTTATAAAGATTTACAAAAACTCTCTTAACGGCTTTTGAGCAAACATCGTCCATGGTAAATCTGGCTCTTTCCCAGTCGCAGGAAAAGCCCATTTTCTTTTGCTGTTCAACAATTCTTCCACCATAAGTTTCATTCCACTGCCAAGCTTTTTCAAGGAATTTTTCTCTTCCTAAATCTTCCTTGCTTATACCTTCTTTTTTCAAAGCCTCAACAATTTTAGCTTCAGTTGCAATAGATGCATGGTCAGTACCGGGAAGCCAAAGAGCTTCAAAGCCTTTCATGCGTTTAAAACGAATGAGAATATCCATCAAAGTATCGTCCAAAGCATGTCCGATATGAAGTTGAGCGGTGATATTAGGTGGGGGCATCATTATAGTAAAAGGTTTTTTATCCTTATTGACCTCTGCATGAAAATATCCTTTTTCTTGCCAGTTTTTGTAGATTTTTTCTTCTACTTCTTTTGGGTTGTAGATTTTTTCAAGCTGTTTCATGTTTTTCCTCCTGATAAAATGATTATATATGAGTAAATATATACAAATATTACAGTTATAATATTATACTTTAATATTCAAATAAATTCAAGCTTTTTAAACAAAGTTTTAAGGATTAACATGGATTTTATCAAACTTTCACGCCTAAAAATACAAGAATAAGTCTATATAAGTAAAGTTCCTGTATATATGCTCTATTGGATTTTATTAATGAATTTGACTTGTAAAGTAGACAGCCTTTCCCAAAATCTGAACTTCATTTAATTCCTCATTGGTGTATACAAGGGGTTCATATGCGGGGTTTTCCGGAGTTAAAACAATTTTGTTATGGTAGAGATAAACTCTTTTTAAAGTGGCTTCTTCACCGATTAAAACAGCGGCAATTTGTCCGTTGTCCACAGTGGACTGTTTTTTTATATATACTATATCACCATCATATATACGGGCATTTATCATACTGTCGCCTTTGCATCTGAGAGCAAAATCCGCTTTTAGAAAGCAGGGTGATGATACATATTCCAAGATATTTTCCTGTGCCAAAATAGGGTTTCCGCAAGCAATGGTTCCCACTAAAGGTATTTCCTCAGATTCCGGTAGGGGCAGAATATTATCCACGCTGAAAAATGTGCATACATCTAAGCCCAAAAGAGCTGCTGATGTGGTGTTTAAAGCTTGAGCAAATTTAATTATTTTGTTATTTGCCACATCGTTTATTCCGGCTTCTATTTTATTTATGGTTGAACGGGATTTGTAGCCTAATTTTTTTGCCAGATCGTCCTGTGTCATGCCTAATTCTTCACGACGCTTTTTTATTTTAAGTCCTATATGTTGCGCAGACATATTCTAAGACTCCTTTCGACATAATTCTACTATTCGACATTATTTTACCATATAGTTTATTAAAAATCAACAATTATGTCAAAATAAAATATATGTTGACAAAAAAGGTACTTGGTGGTAGAATATAGTAAGTTGATAAAAAATCAACAAAGCAAGAGAAGTGAAGATTAAAAAGCTCCATTGCGGTGATGGAGGTTAAAAAGTAATTTAAAATATGAAAGGAATGATGAAAAGAATGTGTGAAATATGTCTGCAAACTCCATGTTGTCCCAGTTGTCCAAACTATGAAGGAAAAACTATTGCCAAATGTCAAATCTGTTATGACAATATCTGTGATGATGAAAATTATGCAGTTATTGATGGTGATTATTACCATATGTACTGTTTGGAAGATAGCTGTACTCTAAGTGAAGTAGTAAAACTATGTGGCGGAGATGTTTTCCCAATGGACTAAGGAGGCGTTGGAGGTTGAATTCAAAAGATTATCTGATGAGATATAAAAATTTACGGCAAAAAATAATTTGCGGAAAAGAACAAATAGAATTTTTGGAAAATCTTAAAAAAAATATAGAAAATGATTTAAAAGACATCGGAGTTTCTGAAAAAGTAAATAACAATTATTTAACTAATTGCGGAAAATTAATAGATAAAATAAAAAAAGATGTACTAAATGATATAAAAAAAAGTGTCAGTGTTATGGGAAATATTTATAATATTATAAATGAATTGGAAAATACCGACTATAAGATTATACTGATTTATAAATACATAGATTTATATACATATGAAGAAATTGAGGAAATAACACATATTTCAAGATCTAATCTGTTTAGATATCACAAGAAAGCACTGGAAGAATTGCAGCCCCTTATTTCATCAAAATTATAGCGGATATTTACTTGATATATATTTAGTGTTATACTATAGTCAAATAAAATGCGGAGGTTTTAATTATGAAAATACAACTGCTTACAGAGGAAGATTATAAAACCACTTTGTGGTCCGGTGGAAAAACCACTCAAATTGCCATATATCCTTTTAATGCGAATTTTTCTCAAAAGGATTTTATATGGAGAATAAGCTCCGCTACAGTGGAAACGGATAAATCTGATTTTACTGTTTTTGAGGATTATCAAAGATATATTGCCACTCTTGATGGTAAAATTAAACTGACTCACAGCGGTGATGACAGGGAATACAGCCTTAATGAATATGAACTGCATAAATTTGACGGTGGGGTGAATACTGTTTCCATAGGCAAATGTACAGATTATAACCTGATGCTGAGAAAAGGAAAAGCAGAAGCACAAATATATTCTTTTAATTTAAAAGATAAGGGGAAAATTTCCGCAGATATAAAAAAACAGGAAAATAAAAATTTTGTTATTATTTTCTGTGCGGAAGGCTGTGTAAAATTTAATGGTACAACTCAAATCGAAATATCACAAAAT
>JAHHUA010000124.1 GCA_020024235.1 Oscillospiraceae bacterium | reverse complement strand
TTTTAATACTTATTCAGAAAAAACCTCAAATGAGCAAGTTTTAAAAGTTTTACAAAAAGGTTTAAGTTATTATTATTAAGAAATGTTTAAAACCATCTGCATTGTTATTGGAAATTTTTATAACAACTATAAAAGCAAATATCATTTCATGACAATTTGGTACAAATAGAAAGTCCCAACTGTATGTAATCCGGCTAGGATTAAAAGTATACTGTTATGCTTTCTACTGTCGTCATTTGGATTATATCAATTATTCTTTACTACTTACATTATAAAAAATTAATAAAATAAAAATAGCGTTTTTGCATCATGCTTCATAGACACAAATACAAAAACGCCTTTTATCCTCAAATTACCTGTTTTATACAACAGGCAAAAATCAATTATTACAAGTTTAGATCAGCATAAGAACCTGTCGTTGTCAATTACTCTATTCTACCTTTATTATAATCATTGTCTGAAACAAAAATCAGAGATTTAACCTTGATGTTTCTTTCTTTTAAGCAGTATGGCAGCAATAGCCAAAATAACAACAGCTAAAATGATCACAGGCATTAAAACCCGACTGTTATTGAAAGCAGGTAGTTTGGGATCTGGATCAGAACAAAGTGTAAATGTCAGTTCCTCATTAGGCAGTCTTGTTAAATGATAAGCATATCCATTATCTGTACGTTCAAATCCTTCCGGACAGCTTTCCGTTATATAGAATGGCGTATTTACAATAATATCCAATGTACCAAAGCTTTTCCATGTTTTTGCTGGAGAAAGTAAGTATGTATATTGGTAAATAGTCGGATCATAGTTCATATTAAAAGACGGATAAATCGGAGCTGTTACGGTATTTACAATCCGATCACCTGCTTCCAGGGTAATATCATATTCAAACCACCGCAAAAGGCGTTCTGAAATATCAAACTGAAAATCCGCACCTGAAATGGCACCGTTAGACCACTCCAGAGATTTCATGGATTCTACAACAGCATTATACCAATCTGTTTCTGACACTCCTGAACTTTCATCATATGCTGTAAGAGCAAAGTCTTTCAGAGTAGTTACCTCTGTATCTGTTAAGACCATATTTCCGCCTATTTCTTTTTCGCAGGCACCGTTTTCATAGAATTTCCATTCTGGCATCTGGCTCAGCGCTTCACCAATGACATTAATGACAAATTTACCACTATCAACCCAACATTCCAGCTGGACAGCATCATCAAGCAACTTTCCTCCGTTTTGATTTTCCATTAACACCCTTGATTTTGTAGGATCAGCAGAAAGCACAAACGCAGCATTTGCCGCATTATATGTTTCTAAATTTACATTTTGTGGGATATAAGTATATTTTGTGACAGGCATATCAGGAGAATAAAAATCATCTTTAATAAACCCATCATGAAGCAAGGCCATATCTTTTGACAGTTCAAACTGTGAGCCAAAATAAGTTAATGTATGGCGCAATGTCTTTTCAATAGCTTCGCCATCAACGGTAATATTGTACTTTTCTGTATCAGTATTTAAAAGCCTTTCGCCTGTATATGAATCATACAGGTATCCGTAATCAGGAACCGCACCAAAGGGAAATATAAGGGTTGCAGATATAGTATAGTCTGCTGGGTTATAAAATGTATACTCCGCAGTCACATTTGAGCTGTAAGAAAGATACTCGGAAATTTCTTTATAGTGATGTTTAGGGAATTCCTGAATATCAAAGGTCAATACTTCGCTCTCAACAATCACAGGACAGTCCGTATCAGTCACAATCGTGCCAGTAGAAGTAGTTCCACTCCATTTGGTCTGAGCTGAATTTGCTGAAACAGGTACAGCGGAAAAAGCAGATAAAACAGATACCATAATAATATACGCAGAACAATTTCTGAAGAAATAACCTCTTTTCATCATTATGCACCCCTCTGTCAATTTTTAAAATCTGTTTATGAATTTCAAAAAACCTATCACGTATCCAGTTCACAGCAATACAAAATGTTTGTATCCGTATCATAAAGTCCAACTGTAAGATTAAAAGACGGACGACTCAAAATATCCGTTTCCTCATTAGTTTGTCTATCGATAAGCAAATAATATCCGTTTTGAATTTCCGGCACTATTGGGTTTCCTTCATTATCGTTTAAAAATGGACCAATGCTGCTGGCTTCATCTGATACTCCATAAACAAGAGCTTGTACCGTTTCATCAAGGGGAAATGACTTCCAGGCTGAATTACTTTTAATATCTTCTAAAACAGTATCGTCGCTAAATTGAAGTGCAATATAGGAAATGCCGTCTCCATGAAATCCTCCATGAGTATCTGAGGAAGATATTTCCCTGCCAGCTGATACATCAATTCCTAATTCTTTTGAAATGTCATCATGTTCATTTTTTTCACTACAAAATGTAACCGTAAAAATCAAAACAATAAAAACGAATATCATACCAAAAGTTCTTTTCATGTTAATCCTCACTTTCCCCTATTCATTTACCTTCCAAAATAAAGAAAATCTACACTAGCAAAACCATTGAAACGGATTTAGAGTTTCAAGGAAAAAATGCCAAAATGTTTTCATAAATCTTTCTTTTCTTTTTCCAACTTTAGAAAATAAAGCGCATATAACAGCAATAATGAAACAGAAAAGTATATAGAGTAAAACTCCAAACAAAATCACTAGAAAAGAATTCATATATTATCCTCCCCAACACGATAATAATAAATAGAAAACCTATTTTGCTTGTATATCTTCTAAGAGAAAATACCCTCTGCAAAATTGGTAAATATATCCATTGCTTAAAAATTATTTCACTTCATCGGTTAAACTTGGATAGGAAATAATCACAGACTGTATCTCATCCATATCAGATAATCCTAAAAGATATGTACTGTTTAATAATGTTAATACAGGTTACTAAAATAGTCTCAACAGTAAATTCAATAATGAACTGAACCAATCGTCTGGTAATTTTATTCAAAACAAATCACCCCTTGCATGGTTCTTACTTTTTCTTATATTTATTTTATCATATAGTAATAAACGATTCCATTTCGGTTTTCTTAATATTTATAGTGCATTTTAATTAAATAATCTCAATCTTGAAAATATCAATCAAACAAATTTGAATACCGTTTGTCAGTTCCAATATCTTCTCATCTGATTTGATTCTTTTGAAATAGCCTTCTTCTTTTATATACATACCACCGTCTTTTGTTGCATCCTCCTGAAAATAAGTAACCTTTACTTTTTTCATACCGTCTTGCCCTTGCATTAAGAAAGAAATTTTAAGATTTAATTCATCCACTGCATCTTGGGTTAACTCTCGTCTTTTTTCCGTAATTCTTGCTGTTTCCTGAATCGCTGCATCATATCCTGTAAGTGCAGCAAATGGCGAAAATTGTGCAGCTCGGTTATGTCTTGACATTCGCGGATGTTTTTTCGATGTTGCATGTGGCAGATTTATTATATCGTCATATTGCCCATTCATGCTTTATGCCCTCCAATCTGTTTATTCCTGTCTTTTGCAGTTGCCCCCTCTTCCAGGCTGATACCTTTCAAAACAGCATTTTTTCCAAATTTATGCTTGATTGACAGCATAGCCTGCTGAAGCTTTTTCTCTTTTTCCCTTTCAATAGCTTCTTTTTCTTCCATTTTTTCCTTTTCAGCATAGTCCGTAAAGAGGTCAAGCTGTTCACAGGTATTTTCCTTCGGAACTGTTTCTTCCGCTATCACATGGTTTGCGACTATGTTTATTCTGCGAATCAGAAGATTTTTATCTGTAATATTTTCAAAAAGCTTTACAGCGCAATCAATAATTTTTTTACTGGAAGAAGTATATTTTCCCAATGAAATCGTACCTTGTGCGTGTTGTGGAACTGCTCTACCATAATGGTCTATCTTGATCTTACCAGTATAAGAACGTATTTTTTCGTTTTCGTTCAGGTTGTCTCTGTCATATCCTATAGTAAGAACCAGCTGATCGGAAACAAGACCTTTTTCCACCAGATCCAAAGCAATCTGGTCAGCCATTTCCTTCAGCACGATTTTTGCTTTATCATTTGAATATGGGCAATGAAGAACCTGTCCAGAACCCATGCTATTGTTTTCCGGTTTATATTCTTTGATATCTGCAATGGTACAAGACTCCCAACCCCAAGCGTGGTCAATAAGCAGTTCCGCATTGATGCCAAAGAGCTTATACAGCAGTTCTTCATTATGAAAATCCGTATCTTTACCAATGGAACATCTTGCAATATCTCCCATAGTGAATAGACCATTTTCCTCCAGTTTTTTGGCATATCCTCGCCCTACTCTCCAGAAATCAGTCAACGGTTTATGATCCCACAATAGCCTACGATATGACATTTCATCAAGCTGTGCAATACGCACTCCATTTTCGTCCGGCTGTATATGCTTGGCTCCAATGTCCATGGCAACTTTAGCTAAATATAGATTGGTACCAATACCAACTGTAGCTGTGATACCTGTTTTCTTCAAAACCTGCTGAATGATTTTCATAGAAAACTCTCTGGCAGTCAATCTGTTTGTTTTCAAATAAGGCGTTGCATCTATAAACACTTCATCAATAGAATAAACATGGATATCCTCCGGTGAAACAAACTGCATATAAATATTATAGATATAGGCACTTTGCTTGATATAATACCCCATTCTTGGCGGAGCTACGATATAGTCAACTGCCAAAGCAGAATTTTCCCTTAATTCATCAGTGTCATAAGAAGAACCCGTCAATTTTCTGCTTTGTAGGCGGATTTTTCTTTCATAATTGATTTCTTTAACCTTCTGCACTACTTCAAAAAGCCTTGGTCTGCCTTTGATACCTATTGCTTTAAGCGAAGGCGAAACCGCCAAACAAATGGTTCTATCTGTCCTGCTGACATCTGCAACCACCAGATTTGTTGTCAATGGATCAAGACCACGTTCCATACACT
>JAHHUA010000123.1 GCA_020024235.1 Oscillospiraceae bacterium | reverse complement strand
AATTAGTAACAGTTAGCACAGACTAACCTAATCCTGTGTTATAAACTTTAAAATTGTCATTCCGTTTATCCTTTTATTTACTCTACTTCTATTGCTGTAGTTTGATTTTGACTCGGTTAGTCTGTGTTCTACTAAAAAATTCGCCTTAGGGCGTTTTATTTTAGACCTGTAGTTAGCAAATGCTAACTCGGTCGAAAGGAGATTTTATATGCCAGATGAAATTCTCATTAAACAATGTTCTCCAACTTTGGCAGGAATAAAAACCGCAAATTTATTCCCTGTTGACTATACTACCGAACATGAGCTTATTAATGATTTAAGAAATTTAAACAACCGTTTGTCTTGCAAAGGTTTAAGGATTATTCCTGTTAAATACAGCAATAAAAAGGCTCTTATTTATATTTACAGACCTTCTAAACTATTGCGTGATTTAAGCAATCCCCAAGCTGTGGAAATTTTATCTGCTATGGATTATCCTGTAAATTCTCCTGAAAAATGTATTGCCAAACTTATGACAAAACTTCGTTTAGAGGATAATTTCCCCCATGAAATAGGATTGTTTTTGGGTTATCCTCCCGAAGATGTAAAAGGATTTATAGAAAACAAAACCAACTGCAAATGTGCAGGCTTTTGGAAAGTTTACGGTGATGTGCAAAAAGCCAATACAACTTTTAATCTATACAGAAAATGTTCAGGTATTTACTACGATTGCTGGCAGCAAGGCAGAACTATTGAAAAACTGTCTGTGGCTGTATAATAATATCATTCCTTCCACGCTTTGTGCTGAGGCGTGAAAATACCCTGTGATTTATAAATCACAGGGTATTTTGATTTTTACTATATAATTTTCTTCGGCATAGTTTTTATAAATATTTTAAATTAATAGACTGTTATAATTCTGTTTTATAAATCTTTGATTTATAGTATGCTTCACTTTGGTAAATGGCAGCTACAGGGTTATGAGCCAAAACTCTGTCCTTTACTGCGAACACTGATACAGGTGATTCCAAATATTTAAGTGCCAAGGTATCATGACCTACACAAAGGCCGAAAAGCAATGTAAAATCCACTTTTTCTTCGTTTAAATATAATGCCTGACCTATGGGATTGCACATAATTTCATCGGGATTGTTGCGAACTGTTTCCTCCTGAGAAATTCCGATATGAGTTTTGGGAACAGCACCGCATTTGCATATTACGGAACAAACTTCAAAACCATGATATTCCAAAATTTTTGTAAGGGTTTTAGCTTCATTTCTTAAACCTACACAAAATGCCAACCCAATTTTTTTATAGCCACATTTTTTCATAAAATCAATGGTTTCTTCCAGCCTTGTTTTTTTGCAGTATCCTTCTGCTTCAACCAAAGCTGCATTATGAGCTATTTTCATATTTTCTTCCTGAAAATACAAGCTTTTTGCTTTTTCCAAGACCTCATCATTTTTACTGGGGCATTTTTCCGGCATATGTTCTTTATCGCCTTTGTAACAAGCTTTTACTTCGCATTTTGAACAAAATAACATATTTCATTTCCTCCTTAAATTCTTATTTTAAATATATTATATTACTTATGGCAGAAGCTTTCAACATAATAAATACAATTTTTTATGGTTAAAAAGCATAGAGAGATTTTTTTGGCATAAAATATATTGTAAAAGGGGGATTAATTTATGAAAAAATATTCATATAGAGTAAATCGCAGAAATTACGAAGTTCTTTATAATATGTTTATAAAACAAATTATTGCAGCTGTATTTATTGTTCTAACTTTAATTATTTGCAATATTTCAAAAAATCCTATTTTAAAATCCATTTCTGATGAATTTAAAACTTTTAACAAACCTGTTTATTTTGGAGAATATAAAATAAACCATGAACGAAAACTTCCTCCAAAACATCAAAACAGTATTTTTACGATGAATGAAACAACACTTCCTTCCCCTGAAAATTGCAGTTTAAATGAAATAATCATATCTACTCCCCTAAAAAGACCTGTTGAAAACGGTGAAATCTCCTGTTTCTATGGATACAGAGTGCACCCTGTTACAGGAAACAACGATTTTCACGCAGGAATTGATATAGCTGTACCTTTAAACTCCGATATAACCGCTGTATTAAACGGAAAAATAAAAGAAACAGGAGAAAACCGCATCTACGGAAAATATATAATTATGAGCCATGACGGTGGTTTAGAAACGGTTTACTGCCATTGTAATGATATCTTTGTAAAAGAGGGAATGAATATAAGACGGGGAGAAAGATTGGGTAAATCCGGTAATACAGGCCTTTCAACAGGGCCACATCTTCATTTTGAGGTAAAATATAAAGGTATAAACTATAATCCGGAGTATCTTTTATGAATTTTACCATAAATAAAGTTAAAATACATATATCGTTTTTCTTTCCCGCTATGATAGCTCTTTTTGTTATAAATGATAAAGCAGGAATTATTCCACCTTTGCTGTGTGGAATAGTTATTCATGAACTTACACATATTGCTGTTATGATTTTACTTAACTTAAAAATCAGCAAAATACATATAACTGCTTTAGGCATTGACATAAAAAGAGAAATGGACTGCACTGTACTTAAAAAGGAACTTTTGCTTCATCTTTCCGCACCTTTGGTAAATCTTCTGCTGGCTTTTCTGTTTAAAAATACTTTGGCTGATTTTTCCGGGGTAAATCTGGTTTTAGCTCTCATAAATCTGCTGCCCATTGGAAATTTAGACGGCGGAAATGCCTTGTCCGCTGTAATTTCTGCTTGTTCTCCCGAAAAATACAAAACTGTGATAAAATCCGCTGCCAATATTATTTTGGGATTTACAGCACTGATTTTTGCATTTTATCTTTTCAAATATTACAATGCCAGTCCCCTGCTTTTATTTCTTATTTTAATTATGATTTTTGAAAACCGTGTATAAAAATTCCCGCCAAATCCATATGGATTTTAAGCGGGAGTTTTTTTATATTAATTCTTATTATTTATCTTATAAGCAAGATTATTAAAGACTTGTTCTTGATTCACAGTATTCACAGGAGTATTCTTTCTTTTTAGCATCAACCAATGTGAAGGTGATATCGCCTACATCTTCACTTTGGCAAATGCAGCGAGGATTCTTACATTTGAGAATTCCCTTTACTTTTTCAGGGAGAATCAAACGCTTTCTTTCAACTGCCACACCGTCGGATATGTAATTTACTGTGATAGTTGGACTGATAAGTCCCAAAACATCGAGATTCAAATCCAAATCATCTGTTTCGATTTTGATAAGATCTTTTTTACCCATTTTTGAGCTGTCCACATTTCTCATAAGAACTACAACATCATCAAGTTTATCAAGTCCTAATTGTGTGAAGATCTTATATCCCTGTCCTGCTTGAATGTGGTCAAGTACGATACCTCTTTTAAGTTTAGAAACATTAATCATTATAAATTACCTCCTATATTAATATTAAAGACTGCTTTCATCAATGCCGAGAAGTTTCATAATAAGAGCCATTCTTACATACATACCGCATTTAGCCTGTTCAAAATATTTAGCTCTTGGGTCAGCATCTACATCGGTAGCAATTTCGGTTACACGAGGAAGTGGGTGAAGAACTATCATATCCTCTTTAGCTTTGCTAAGTTTATCTGCTGTGAGAATAAAGAAATCTTTAAGTCTTAAATATTCTTCTTCACTTACAAATCTTTCTCTTTGAACTCTGGACATATAAAGAACATCAACCTTTGGAATACTTTCCTCCAAATCAGATGTTTCTGTGTATGGAATATGTTTTTCATTGAGAATATCAATAATATACTGAGGCATTTTAAGTTCGTTTGGTGAAATAAAGATGAATTTTACATTGTCGTATCTGGACATACTGCTGACAAGGGAGTGAATTGTTCTGCCGAATTTAAGGTCGCCGCAAACTCCGATTGTCATATTGTCAAGTCTGCCTTTATAACGGCTTATTGTAAGAAGGTCGGTAAGTGTTTGTGTTGGGTGCTGGTGTCCGCCATCTCCTGCGTTTATAACAGGGCAGTCAGAGTAGTTGCTAAACAGCTTTGCCGTTCCTTCTTTAGGATGTCTTACAACAATGATATCTGCATACTGAGAGAAAATCTTGGCACTGTCTGCTAGGGTTTCTCCTTTTGCTGCACTGGTGCTTTTAGGGTCACTGAAACCGATTACGCTTCCTCCCAATCTGCTCATTGCGGAGTCAAAAGAGAATTTTGTACGAGTTGACGGTTCATAAAAAACGCTTGCTAATAACTTACCCTTGCAGGCTTCACAATAATGTTCAGGTCTGCTGATAATGTCATTTGCAAGCTGGATGATTTCGTCAATTTCTGAAACGGTAAAATCTGTTGGTGCTATAAGGCTTCTGTTTTTAAGCATGGTTTTCTCTCCTTTAGGTAATTTTATTTTTTATTGACTTACATTTTGGCAAAAAAAAATACCAAAGACAAAAAGCCGTGGTATCTGTTACAGAATATATACAGGTATTTACAAAATTTTATTTCTGCGTACCCGACTTTTCTTTTAGGTATGATACAGCATTTTTATTCATTTGTCAATAACTTTTGAAAAGTTTTTTTATTTTTTTAAATTTATACGAATTTGTACAGGTTTTATTGTAATTATTATGCAAAATTCGACAAATATTACATAAATTAATCCACTGCTAAAATATTTTGACAATATGACATTTTAGCAATATAATAAATGTAAATGAATAAAAGGTGGAATTTTATGAGTATTTTTGCAATAAAAATTTTGGCACTCATTACAATGCTGATTGACCATGTGGGAGAATTTTTTCCTAAAATTCCCTATGTGCTTATTTTACGGCAAATCGGCAGAATTTCAGCTCCACTGTTTCTTTTTGCCTCTGCCTATGGGATAAGATATACCTCTTCCCCTAAAAAATATATCAGGCGAATATATTTT
>JAHHUA010000122.1 GCA_020024235.1 Oscillospiraceae bacterium | reverse complement strand
TTTCAGCCTCTTTTAATGAAATATTTATTTCATTGTTTTTTGTCATATTGTAAAAACACAAAAGTTTATTTTTAAAAGATAAAATATCCCCTGTTTTTTCTGATGAAAGAATAAACATTTTATTGACAATATCTGCTGAAATAAAATTCTCTGTATTTTTGCCAAGCCAAAATCGTGAAAATCCGTTGCCTATGTTTTCAAAAAAACAATTATCTGTATTAGATTGTTTAATTTCAGCTTTTATTCTTTCCAATGATATATTTTTATCAGATACAAAATGACCACAGCCAAATTCATTTTGGTATATGAGCTTTACAAAGTCCTGCACTGTCATTTTGGGATATTTTTCTCCATGTTGTTTTATAATATTCTCCATTGTACACACCTTAAACTAATTTTTGGAAATAACTTTTGCTTTTTTTAGAGCCATAATCAAAACAGGCACTAAAATAATTTGAATAAGTATTCCGGGCCATGCTGTTACAAATGCACCTGTCAAAAATGCTTTAAAGGCAAAAGTCTTACCTGCAATACCAAGGCAAATAGCTTGAGCCACACCCAAAATCGCTCTGCCTCCCAGCATGGAAATAATAAGAGCGATATAAGTATTCATTTTTTTGCCTAAAATACCTGTTAAAACTCCGTATCCCAAAAGTTCAAATGCCATATATGTAGCAACAGGGAAAAGCGGAGGCATACCTGTAATCATT
The DNA here is from genome assembly GCA_020024235.1 of Oscillospiraceae bacterium. Taxonomy (GTDB): domain Bacteria; phylum Bacillota; class Clostridia; order Oscillospirales; family Ruminococcaceae; genus JAHHUA01. The sequence goes on along the minus strand of JAHHUA010000122.1, from coordinate 4,245 downwards.
CCGCAAATAAAAGGTACTATAAATCCGCAAATACCGCCAAGAAGCGGTCCGCATAAAAATCCGCACAGAAGTACCGGAATGTGCATTGGCAAAAAGATATTGCCTGCCAAATGAATTGTGTGAAAAAGTGAGGGCATTGCTACACCGATTGCAGTGAGAAGTCCTGCTATTACCAAATTTTTAGTTGAAATTTTTTTCTCCATTTTTAAAAAACCTCCTTAAATAAAAAAACGCACCATAAAAAAGCCCGTCAGTTCATTGGCGGTAATGCTCTTTCATAGTGCATATTTAAGGTGCTGCTTTTAACTTTTAAATATAAATAAAAATGACTTCATGTCATATTCTGATACTTTATGATTTTATCACAATATATTAAAAAGGTCAACATAAAACAGATAGTTTTAATTTAAGCAGTTACTATTATTTTTGTTACATATTTCATTTAAAATACATTCAACAGTTTCTTCTATATAGGCCTGCATTGGTTTTTCAGTGGTACTTATTATATGTATATCTGATTTTGAAATAGGTATAAGTATTTTATGAGCTTTGCTTTCGCTGACTGCCTGTGCCATTTTGGGACTTATCTCCCCATACATGGAATTAGCGGAGATAATTCCTATAGGTCCCGCTATAATATCAGCTTTAGATGAATTATATACCACCGGGTTTTCCCCTGTGGCTGCTGCATCAGCTCCCGCTTTCAGCATGGCAGAAGTTGCAATGGAGTTTGTCCCAACTGCAATTATTTTATCATCACTGGTTTTTCTTCTAAGTTGTTCTATTATACCTTTGCCTATTCCGCCGCCCTGACCGTCTATAATTAATATTATCAAAATTCGCCCTTCTTTCATCTTTTTAATTTATTTTAGCATATTACATATTTTGTATGCAAGTATATTTATCATTTTGACTTATTGAATTATTGCAGTAAAATGATATAATTATATTATAAAGATATATGGATATTAGGAGGTGCCAAAATGAAAAACCCTATTTCTGAAGTTGTAAACCAAATTACCAAATTAGTAGAAGTTGAAAAAATAATTTTATTTTCTAAAAAAACTGATTTAAACGGTGAAGTATCATCTTTTAAAATCTGCGTTATAACTTATGGAAATGATGTACACGAATATGAAAAGGCCATTTATATTGATGTGGAAAGCGATATTCCTTTTGATATTATAGTGTATTCCTCTGAGAGCTGGAAAAAATATCTGTCTGAAGAAAGTTCATTTTGCAATAAAGTTAATTCGACTGGAAGTGTTATTTATGGGTAGGCGTTTTTGCAACAATAAACATGACAGCAAAAAATACTATGACTGGCTGGATAAAGCCAGTGCTGATATGATATGTGCTCAAAAACTTCTTGATGATGACAGATGCTATGATGCTGCGGCTTTTCATTGCCAACAAGCCATAGAAAAAGCTCTAAAAGCTTACCTTCTCCTAAAAACCGACAAATTATATGAAGGTCACAACCTTTCATGGCTATGCAAAAAAGCTATGAAAATGGACGATTTTTTCTATGATTGGCTTGATGAAAGTGTTGTACTTAACCGTTGTTACATTGAAACACGCTATCCCACTGATATGCCCCATGCTATCAGTGCAGGAGAACTTAAATCTTTCCACAGAATGGCTACTGATATGTTTATTTTTATTTGTCAGCAGGTTGACGGTGAACTGGATGCTATGGAATGGCTTGGTTACAGTATAGATGTAGGTGCGGATAACATAGATTTTTAAAAATACAAATTTGTACAAAGCAGCAGTTTTATACTGCTGTTTTTAAATTTAGTGAAAAAGCCCATATTTTTTACTGACTTTTATATCTTTTTTCTTTTATTTAAATAATTTTGTGTATTTTAACTAATATAACACATATATTTTTTCTATCCATTCCCTATAAAAACAATAATTTGCCCTTGAAAAAGTTTAAAATAAATTATATAATTATACCATAATTCATATCATATGATATGATGTTTTTATTTATTTTGATGTAATTCGCCTATTTATTGCATAATCAATTTAAAAGGGCGTTTACACATAAAAAAGGGAGAGAACAAGATATGAAACAGTATTTAGCAGGTAAAATTCGCAACATTGCAGTAGTAGGCCATGGTGGCAGCGGTAAAACTTCACTGACAGAGGCTTTGCTTTATAAAGCAGGTGCAACTGACAGACTTGGTAAAATTGCAGACGGAAATACTGTTTGTGATTTTGATTCCGAAGAAATCAAACGTCAGGTTTCCGTATCTTCCGCAATAGCTCCGTTTGCATGGGGCAGTACAAAGATAAATATAATTGATACCCCCGGGCTCTTTGACTATGTTACAGGTATGTATGAGGGTATCAGAGCCTGCGAAAGTGTGCTTATTACAATTTCCGCTAAGGACGGATATGAAGTAGGAACAGAAAAAGCTTATAAACTTGCTTGTCAGCAAAATAAATCCAAAATGATTTTTATTACAAAGTTAGATGTGGAAAACACAGATTTTTATAATATTTTGGCTGAGCTTAAAGCTAATATAGGTCCTTCTGTTTGTCCTCTAGTTGTTCCTATTATGGAAAACGACAAAATCTCCTGCTACATAAACCTTGTGGATGACAAAGCTTATAAATATAACGAAAACGGTGAAATCAGCGAAGTTGCCATGCCTGACACAGGCCACAGACTTGATGGTTTAAAAGTTGCTATCTCCGAGGCTGTAGCTGAAACTGATGAAGAACTCTTTGAAAAATACTTCTCAGGTGAACAATTTACAAGAGATGAAATTATCAGAGGTATCCACACAGGTGTTAAATCAGGTGCTATTACTCCTGTTCTTTGTGGAAGTGCAGTTACTTTGGAAGGCATTGATATGCTCCTTGACGCCATTGTAGACCATCTTCCTTCCGCATATGAAAGCGGCGCTGAATCCGCCATCAACGAAGAAGGTGAACTGGTTACTGTTCCATGTACGGACGAAGCTCCGTTGGTAGCTTATGTTTTCAAAACAATAGCAGACCCATTCATCGGAAAAATGAGTTTTGTTAAGATAGTTTCAGGTAAACTTTCTGCCGAAACACCTTTTGTAAATGTAAGAACAGGTGAAAGCGAAAGAATAGGTAAGATTATATATGTAAAGGGCAAAAAACAGGAAGACACTGCATTTATTACTGCAGGTGATATAGGAGCTGTTACAAAACTTTCCGAAGTTCAAACAGGTGATACACTTTGTGATCCTAAAAATATCATGCGGCTTAAACCAATAGAATTTCCAAAATCAACAATGACAATGGCTGTCAAAGTTCATGCTAAAGGTGATGAAGGCAAAGTTGCTCAGGGTATCCAAAGACTTATGGAAGAGGATCCTACAATTAAATTTGAACAAAATTCAGAAACTCATCAGCAGCTTATCACAGGTATGGGTGAACAACATCTTGATGTTATCTGCTCCAAGATAAAAAATAAGTTCGGAATAAACTTCTCTTTAACAGCTCCTAAAGTAGCTTACAGAGAAACAATTCGCAGCAAAGTTAAGGTACAGGGCAAACATAAGAAACAATCAGGTGGTCATGGCCAATTCGGTGATGTTTGGATAGAGTTTGAACCAACCGTAAGTGATGAATTGGTATTTGAAGAAAGTGTATTTGGTGGTGCTGTACCAAAGAATTTCTTCCCGGCTGTTGAAAAAGGTCTTCAGGACTGTGTCAAAAAAGGTGTATTGGCAGGTTATCCAATGGTAGGTCTTAAAGCTACTTTGGTTGATGGTTCTTATCACCCTGTTGACTCCTCTGAAATGGCATTTAAAATGGCTGCTTCTATTGCATATAAAACAGGTATTCCACAAGCTAAACCTGTTTTGCTGGAACCTATTGGTACACTAAAAGTTTATGTTACTGATGATAACACAGGTGATATAATCGGTGAAATGAACAAACGCAGAGGCAGAATATTGGGTATGAATCCTACTGAGGAGGGATTTCAGGAAATAATAGGTGAAGTTCCTATGAGTGAAATGTATGATTTTACTACAGTTCTTCGCTCTATTACCCAAGGCAGGGGCTTTTATGAACTTAACTTTGAAAGATATGAACAGCTGCCTCAAAATCTTGAAGCCAAAGTTATTGAAGAAGCTCAAATTACAGAAGAATAATTTCTAATTATAAAATCCCCTTATAATAAGGGGATTTTATTTATATAAGAAAAATAAACCTTTTAAAAGAGAATATAAATTATAAGTTTAAGATAAGCTC
>JAHHUA010000121.1 GCA_020024235.1 Oscillospiraceae bacterium | reverse complement strand
TTATTGGTATGTCATTCGTTGACTGGAGATTAGCGTTAGCGATGTTTGCAGGATTCCCTGTGACTTTCTTGATTATCTGGGGCGTACAAACCATTGATAAACGCCGCAGTGCGACACATACAAAAGCAAGAATTGAGCAGACAAACCGTTTACAGGAATATCTTACCAATATGAAAGTGATTAAAGCATATAACCTGCGAGGTTCTAATTTTAAAAAATTGGAACAGGCTTTCAAACACTTTACAGAACGGCAAAATAATTATAAAAGATGAAAACATATTGTTATGCCGCATTTTAACGGAAAATCAAAAACAACAGCAAACCAAAAAGCCCAAGCACAAGGATTGGGAAAGATAAAATCAGCGGTAGTGCAGTTCATTACGAATTGCGCCCCCGCTTTTTTGTTTATATTGTGGAAGTGGTAGAAATATTCACGATTTTGTGGTATAATGTATTATAAATTTTTATATATATTCCCTAAAAATCTCAATTACACGGCAAAAGGAGCATTACCTATGAATAAAGCTATAAACAACATGACAAATGAAATTGTCAGAATCATTGACGATTGCAAGCCATCAATCTACTTGTACGGCTCGGTTGTCCTCGACGATTTTAAGCTGGGTTGGAGCGACATTGATATATTGGTGCTGACTCAAAAAAGCATTTCCGAACCGCAGGTAAAGGAACTTGTCAGACTTCGGCAAGCTATGCTCGCAAAAGAGCCGAACAACCCCTACTACCGTTCTTTTGAAGGCGGTATGCTCACGCTGGGTGCGTTTGTGTCAGGCAAAAAGGATACGGTTGTGTATTGGGGAACAAGCGGTGAACGCATCACCGACAAATACCATTTTGATAGCTTTAGTATGACCGAACTGCTTGAATGCGGACAGTTGCTTCATGGTGATGATGTTCGTAATGAGTTGACTTTGCCAACATTCAGTATGCTATATGCCGATGTGCGTCATCACTACGAAACTATCAGAAAGTATGTGCAAAAGGCTGACCGCAGCTTGTATTCCTTTGGATGGATGCTTGATATTGCACGATGCCTTTATACGCTCCGCACCGGAAAAATCATCGCAAAGACAGAGGCGGCGGTTTGGGCTTTGGAAAATGAATTATGTCCTAACTCTGATGTGCTACGATATGCTCTGCAAGTTCGCAGAGAGCCGTTAAAGCATAAGAATAATGAGCAGACATTTGATTACGCAGAAACACTTGCAGAGCCAATACAACACTTTGCGGATGTGTTGGAGAAAGAATTATGAAAAACCAGCTATAAAAAGTCAACAGGGAAAAAAAGAAAAATATTTTGAATAAGAAAAGAAAGAATATACAGGACAAAAAGACCTGGGATAATCCCAAGTCAGAAAAAATAAAATCAAATTCGTAGGGAATATTGTATTTGAGAACAGCAAATATGGTATTGCATAGTTTCTTGCAACAGCTCCAAGTGCAGTTAAATGATGTTTGCCCTCACTACGCTTTTTCTGATAAAACGCAGAGAAAACAGGGTCGTGAAAAGCGGCAGTCAAAACAGCCTGAAATAGAGCTGAACCACGCTTGCTCATTTTGTTGTTAGTAGACTGGTATTCACCGGACTGACTGACAGAAGCATCAATACCGGCATAAGCCGCAAATATGTATGGATAGTTTTTTAATCAGACTATCCGCCCCTGCTGTTGTGTTTGAAAACGAAAATGCCTTGAACAAAGGCTCAACACACTGAAATTTGATAGACAGTTCATTAATCATAGGTTAATTTTATAAGCTAGAATTTTAACATTTGCTCCATTGTTTCGTGAAATTATCTATGCTATTATGATTTTACAGAAGAACGGAGGTGCAAGATGAAAATCAATGAAATCATTCGAGAAAAAAGAAAAACCTTAGTGCTTACACAAGAACAAATTGCAGAGTATTTGGGCGTATCTACATCGGCAGTTAATAAATGGGAGAAAGGCAGCACATATCCCGATATAACACTTCTTCCCGCATTGGCACGATTACTAAAGACAGACCTCAATACACTTATGTCATTTCAAGATGATTTAAGTGATGTGGAAATTGTTAATTTTGTAGATGAAATTGATAAAACTGTTCAAGAAAAGGGTTATGAAACTGCTTTTCAAATGGCAATGGACAAAATTCATGATTTTCCGACTTGTGAGAATTTGATATATTCTGTGGTTATGTACTTAACTGGAGCGCTAATTCTTTATAACATATCAGAGCTGGAACGGTATGAGAAAGTATTTGAAGCATTTTATGAACAGCTATCACACGGTCAAAATACAGAAATAAGAGAAACAGCTATTAGTATGCTAATATCGTATAGCCTAAATAGAAAAGATTTCTCTAAAGCAGAGGAACTTATCAATACGCTGCCTTCATCATCAATAGACAAAGAAGAACGCATTGCTATTCTTTATACCGAGCAAGGCAAATTTTTAGACGCACTTAAAATATGGGAACACAGAATATTAAACAGCATTACTAAAATTCAGACTGCGCTAATGAATATGTTAGATATTGCAGTAAAGGAAGAACGAATAGAAGATGCGGATTTTTATGCTGATATTTATGAGCAAGTATCAAAATTATTTTATGTAATGCAATGGATACCATATAATGCAAAATTGTCGTTGTCTGTTATCAAGAAAGACAAAAAAGAGTGTTTAGCAGCACTTAAATCTATATTGACAGCAATGCGCGAAAAATGGAAACCCGAAGAAAATCCACTTTATAAGCATTTAGACGGTTCAGGCACCAATATTTTCTCAGAGCGTCTTTTAGCTATGTTCCAAGAAGAAATGGAAAATGGTAATGAATTTGCATTTATGGAGAGCAGCCAAGAGTATCAACAACTTTTACAAGAACTAAGAAACTATAACGATATTAAATAGAAAATACAGCCGAATCAGTCAATACAAGCAAACGGCTTTTCAAGCCGCTGCAGTTCGGCAGACCGTTTACAGTGACCTTGATGCACTGATCAATGCCTACACAGATATTGTGGTTATAAAGAGTACGCAAAACCGATATTTCATTGGGAGCTGTATGGTTGAATATCCAGAATTGAAATTGCTGGTTTATGCAGCTGTTAATGAGGATTCGGCATTACAGTATTTAGATGATTTTGCAGAAAAATGGGATAGTAAATACCCTAAAATTGCAATGCCCTGGAAAGCTCATTGGGCGGAATTATCTACATATTTTAAATATCCCGAATCAATTAGAACACTCATTTACACCACTAATACCATAAAAGGTTTAATCGCCAGCTTAGGAAAGTAACCAAGTCAAAATCCGTATTTCCAAATGATGACAGCTTACTTAAAATGCTGTATCTTGACACTATGGATATTACTAAAAAATGGACAAACAGACGCAAAAACTGGGGAGAAATTCATTTTCAGCTAGAGATATTTTTTGCTGACAGATTGCCGGATTAACACAAAAAATCACAGGCTTTCATTTTGAGAAAATTTAATATGCCTAATTTACAATTAATATTTTATCACCATTTTGGACATTTACACAAAGTTTGAAGAAAATTCAAGCAAAGTGATATGCCCCCGTAAGTACCATTTCTTCTGAGAAAATTCGTGCATTAATAGGTTCTTTTAGAAGTAGAGTTGAAATGTTCATTAAAACTAATAATTTTTTAAACATTGTAAAATCTATTTTAATTTTATATTTATAAAACAAAATAAATTATTTATTGTACCACATAAAATATTGTATAGTCAAGGGACATTTGGTGAGCATTTTATGCTCACCAAATGTCCCTTGATTTAACCAAAACGCTATGTTATGATAAATACATCAACCGAATGATACTTCCAAGGCAACTGATATTGCAAATATGTTCTGTGTACACAATAAACCAAGTATTATGTGATAATGGAAGTAAATATACGCATTAAAATCGTAAAGTTAAGGCATAAGTTTGTTCATTGAGGAGGTAAAAAAGTAATGAGGAGAAAATCAAAGAGCTATTTTATTGCAATAATTATTAGTACAATCTTTATTGCAGGATTTAATATAAGTTTATCTTTTATTCTGCAAAACATTGTAGATGCAATAATTATGAATAAAAACATTCAAATGATAATGTATTTATTTCTAATACTTCTTGGAGTTAATATTCTTTATCCTTTTGCATATAGGTATAACTTATATCTATCAAAAAAATTATCTTTAATTTCAAAGGAAAAGACTATTAACGATATTGTAGACAAAGAAATCAGTTGTAGTTTATTGGCTTCTGAGAATATAAAGGATTCTCAATATGTAATGCTTCTAAATGAAGACTTGGAAAATTATTCAAGTAGATGGGATAAGTGTTATATTCCAATATTAAAGCTGTCAATAACCATTTCACTTGCGTTATTATATGGATTTATCTACTCTCCACTAATCACTGTTGTAGTTATTTTATTATCTTTTTTATACTACTATATAAATAATAAAATATACTCAAAAGTTTCTAATGGTAAGGAACAAAATTCAAATGATAGATCAAATACAAGTCAATTTATTCATGACAGTATAAAAAATATAGAAGTACTTAGAGTGTTAAAGAGAATAAGTATTATTAAAAACAAAACCTCGGAATATATTGACAAAGAGGGTAAAAGCAAAACAAAGTACTCTAAAACTGAAACATTGAGCATAATTCTGTCTGAAGCTTCCATTCAATTAATAGAAGCTATAGTTTTATTATTCGGAGTATACCTAAATATCAAGGGTGAAGTTACTTTCGGTGTTGTTATAGGATTATGGAACGGACTTATAGGTTCAATTCTTTGGTCAATAGTTGAGTTTCCATACTTTTTCAAAGAGTTTAGCACTGTAAAAAATGCTAAAATGAGAATAAAAAAATTTTTAGATTCTAGTGAATCAAACGAAGAAACCTCAATTAAAATAAACGAAGATCCAAACAACCTATTAAATATAGAAAATATACAATTCAAGTACAATAATAGTGATAATTATATTAATTATAAAAATATTATAATTCCAAAAACAGGAATAACAATTATAAAGGGGAGTTCAGGAAGCGGTAAATCAACTTTAGCTAAAATATTATGT
>JAHHUA010000120.1 GCA_020024235.1 Oscillospiraceae bacterium | reverse complement strand
TAAATAATATCAAGGCCTTTAGCAACTTTAGTAATAAAGTCCTGAACATTAGTTACCATGGTAGTAGCAGCAAGGCTGCCTCTGTCAATGAGCTTATTTACAACAAATTCGTCAGCATCAACAACATAGAGATATAAAGGTCTGATTTCACCGTTAGGAAGCTGTCTGAAGGAAGGTGTCATATTACCTGTTGCAATGGTGTGAAGCATTGTGGCAAGACAGATAACTGTTGTAGCCTTTCTGACAAGACCTCTCATTTGAGCCTGACCTTCGTAAGCATCATGAATTACTTCAGGCAATGGACCGTCATCTCTTATGGAAGATGTGAGAACAAAAGGAACATTATTTTTTACACAGCTGTAAATAATGCCGTTGTCAATTTTGTATTCATCAATAAATTTAGGAATACTGCCGCAGCGACGAACCTTGTTTATAACATCAAGGTGGTTGTAGTGGCCGTTAGGCTGAGAAACCTGTGTGTAAATATCCTGACCCAGTGCTGTGTGAAGATGTGCACCCTCAAGGTCATGAGTAGCCAAAGCATTACCTGCCATAAGTCCCTGTGCATAGCCGTTTTCAACAAGAGCCTGCATAGCTGCTCTTGCACCTGCATCAAAGGAAAATGCAGGACCCATTACCCAAAGAACATTACCTCCGTTTGCTTTTTCATATTTAAGCAAGTCAATAAGGGTATCATAATCCTTTGCATAAGAGGTTTCACGGCTTCTGCCCTGACGGAATACAAATTGGTCATCTAAAGCTTCTTTTTCTTCAGAAAATCCGTTACAGTGCATATAAATGCCTTCTTCGCATTTTTCTGTACGACCTTGGATTACTTTATCGCCTTTTTTAATATTTCTGTTTTCCACAACATCAAGATGTCCGTCATCACGAAGAACAACACTGGAGTCCATACGGCTTTCTTCAGCCAAAACCCATTTGCCGTTAATCTTAAAATATTCAGGATACATAGATGTGCTGTGGTAATATTCCGGAGCTACACCGTCCTTTTCGGCAATTTCCCATTTTGCATCGGGAGCATTGACAAACATAGGCTGTGTAAAATCAGGATGATGATATTTTGGCATATTAAACATATTGTTTTACCTCGTCTTTTTAATTATATGAGTTCGGCAATTTCCTCACCGAACTCATAATATTTTTATTTTTTGATTATTTTTGTTCCGCTTTCGCCTTTTATCGCTAAAGCTGCTTTTTCCAAAGAGGCAATTACTGCTTCTCCGCCTTTTTCTGCAAAGCTGATTGCCGCTTTTACCTTAGGAAGCATACTTCCGGGGGCAAAATGTCCCTCTTCACAGTATTTTTCAGCTTCTTCCACAGTCATTTTTTCAATTAACTGCTGATTTGGCTTTCCGAAATTAATTGCAACTCTGTCTACTGCTGTCAGTATAACCAGCATATCCGCATTAAGAAGCTCGGCTATTTTAGCAGATGCAAAATCCTTATCTATAACTGCAGGTACTCCAACTAATTTTCCATCTTTTTGGATTACCGGAATTCCGCCTCCGCCCACTGTTATTACCACATTGTCTGCCTCAACAAGTGTTTTTACTGTTTCTTTTTCCACTACATCCACAGGCTTTGGTGAAGGCACTACCTGACGATATCCTCTTCCTGCGTCTTCCACCATTATATATCCTTTTTCTTCTGCGATTTTATCCGCTTGTTCCTTTGTATAGAATGCACCTATGGGCTTTGTGGGGTTTTTAAATGCCGGGTCTTTTTCATCAACCAGCACCTGTGTTACCACTGTTGCCACATTTTTAGCTATTTTGCGTGCGGAAAGTTCATTTTTTATTCCGTTTTGCAGATGATAACCTATATATCCCTGGCTCATGGCTCCACATTCTGGAAACGGCATATCTGATTTGATTGCTCCTGCATTTGCTGCTGTACTCATTCCCAGATTTATCATTCCCACCTGTGGTCCGTTTCCGTGAGCTATAATTACCTGATTTCCGGCTTCTATTAAATCTGCTATGGGTTTTGCCGTTTCGGTTATCAGTTCTAACTGTTCCTTTGGTGTATTTCCCAAAGCATTTCCGCCCAAAGCAATTACAATTCTTTTCTTTTGCATATAAATTTTCCTCTGCTCTTAATTTTTTCTTATTATTTTAATGTTGCGTACATAACAGCCTTAATTGTATGCATTCTGTTTTCTGCTTCATCAAATACTACGGATTGTTTGCTTTCAAAGACTTCGTCTGTTACTTCCATTTCTGTTACTCCGAATTTCTTTGCTATTTCTGCTCCGATTGTTGTTTTTGTATCGTGGAATGATGGCAGACAGTGCATGAATATTGCATCTTTCTTTGCATTTGCCATTGCTGCTGCATTTACCTGATATGGTTTGAGCATCTTTATTCTGGATTCCCATACTTCGTCCGGTTCTCCCATGGATACCCATATATCTGTGTATATTACATCAGCATTTGTTGTTCCTTCTTTTACATCTTCTGTAAGTGTTATTGTGCAGTCGTTTTCCTTAGCTATTTCTCTGCACTTTGCTACCAATTCTTCTGCAGGGAAAAGTTCCTTTGGTGCACATGCTGTAAAGTTAAGACCCAATTTTGCACATACTACCATCAATGAGTTGCCCATATTGTTTCTGGCATCTCCCATGTATGTGAAGTTTACTCCTTTAAGTCTTCCCAGTTTTTCTTCTATTGTCAGCATATCTGCCAGCATTTGTGTGGGGTGGAATTCATCTGTAAGTCCGTTCCATACCGGCACTCCTGCGTATTCTGCCAATGTTTCTACCAATTCCTGGCTAAATCCTCTGTATTCTATTCCGTCATACATTCTTCCCAAAACTCTTGCTGTATCTGGAATACTTTCTTTTTTGCCCATTTGGCTGCTTCCCGGGTCAAGGTATGTTACTCCCATTCCCAAATCTCTTCCAGCTACTTCAAATGAGCAGCGGGTTCTTGTGGATGTTTTTTCAAACAACAGCACTATATTTTTTCCTTCCAAATATCTATGGGGTACTCCTGCTCTCTTCATATCCTTGAAGTTCTTTGACAAGTCCAAAAGATATCTGATCTCCTCTGTTGTGTAGTCCAATAATTTTAGATAATTTCTTCCGCTAAGGTTTATTCCCATTTTTTTCGTCTCCTTTTTTTTTAATCAATGTAATGTTTGGTAATCAGTATACTTCTGCCAAAAGTATAACTGATTGCATTTTGTATTATTGTCCGATTTTATTTGTTTCCACCACCGTACGATAGAATATTATCACATTTTTTTCATAATTGTAGGACATATAAAAATTTTTTTCTGTTTTTTTCTTCAAAAATTTTAATCTGCTAACAGAGCATATTGATTAATTATCCACAGTTATATTATGTAAAATTTGCACAAAAATTAAATAAAAACGTCAACTGATGAATTTTTTATTTTGAGTATAATATTCAAAAAAATCATTGCATTTTGTCCCTTTTATAACAGGCAACAAAAAAAAGTCCCTTAATAAGGGACTTTTTTAACAGCATTTTATCTAATATTTTATATTAAGTGAATTTATAATCATTCCAATGAATATATATGATCCTCCAGTGATGATGTTTGAAGCCATACTTTATGTCGATAATCAGAAGGTGTCATTACTTTATACTTAATAAAATTGCGTTTAAAGGTTTTAGCATTTTCATATCCCACATCTATGGCTATGTCAATTATTGTTTTATTGGTTGTTAAAAGCAGCTTACATGAATGGTTTATTCTGACATAATTAAGGAAATCAGAAAAGCTTTTTTCAACCTGAATTAATAAAATTTTATTTATGCTTACAGGTGATTTGTTAAATTTCTCAGATACCTGATTAATAGTAAGATTTTCCGCGTGATTTTTATAAATATAGCTTATAATTTTATAAATTTCCTTAGTTTCTTCAAAGGACAAAATTTTACCGATTTTTTGATATGTTTTTCTGTAGTCATTTATCTTTACACCCATTCTAGCTTTAAAAAGCTTGGATAAATGAGAAGCATCTGCATATCCGACTATTTCCGAAAGTTCTGATACTGTCAAATCAGTGTACAGCAGGTAATTGGAAACTCTGACAATTCTCATTTCATGACATAATTCTGCAACAGAAAGACCTGTCAGCCTCTTTATATAACGACTTATGGTATTTTCACTTGTATAAAATATTTTTGAAAGAGATTTTGCAGTTATATCTTCATTCAGATGAATATACATATATTGTAATATTTCTTCATTTTTATATTTTTCAGGATCAGTTTTATTGCAAATTATATCATTGCTTTGCATTCTGAAAAACTCCAATATAAGAGAAATTATCTTATTTATAACATAGACGGGAGAAAGTTTTTTAGCAGTTACTATTTTGAGTGTGTCTTCTGTTCCCAATTCATTCTGCAAATCAGAAAAAATACCTTTGATTATTTCATACTGGTCATTGTTACATTTTACTTCTGGATTTTTTCTTATTTCCTCAAAAATTTTCGGATAATCATCTCCGCCACCATACATGGTTCTGATTAATATATTTACAGAATCAAAATCATATATCACCATATAATACTGTAAAGGAGTTTTTACTTCCAGTATTTCTGTTATTTCCCAAGGGAATACCGCTACCAATGAACCTTTTTTTAAAGTTACTGTTTCCCCATGTATAAGGGCTTTTGCCTCTCCCCCATTAATAAGCCAAAATCTGGCTTCCTGATGAATAAGGGGTTTGGTAGGTTTATCAATAACTTCACTGTTAAAAACACATAATTTATTTCTTGAAATAGGTGAACGAACTTCACTTTGCAATTTAATTATTTCTGACATTTTAAAATAGCTCCTCTTGCATCTTTATATAATTTATTATATCAGTAAAATACCTTTATGAAAATAATCAGGTTAATTTCTCTTTTTTGTATAAAAATAATTTTTAAAATTGTATAAATACACAATGTAATTTAAAAATATCTAAAAATATATAATAAATTATCAATATTTCGTTGACATATAAGTTAAACTAATGTATTATAGTGAAAAAGCTAAATGTTTTATTTTTTTAAGTGAAAAATTTCTGCCAAAAATTTTTTATAATTTATACTTTTAAGTC
>JAHHUA010000012.1 GCA_020024235.1 Oscillospiraceae bacterium | reverse complement strand
TTATATTTGTAAGAAATGTTGTAAAAGCAACACAAAGCGGAAATTTAAATAAAAAGTTGTTTTTTGTATTTTATATACAAATTTTATGACATTTATTGTAGAACACGTATAATCCTAATGGATTTTCGTGAAAATATATATAATCTTTATGATTTAAAGGATTGGAAAGGATGGTTTACAATGGGCAACGGAAAAAGATTGGTCATTGGTGTAATCGGTGCTGACATTCACACAGTCGGCAACAAAATTTTGGACTATGCTTTTAGAGAAGCAGGATTTGATGTAGTAAACTTGGGAGTTTTGGTTTCTCAGGAAGAATACATTAATGCTGCTATCGAAACAAAAGCAGATGCAATTATCGTATCTTCTCTTTACGGACAAGGTGAACTTGACTGCCGCGGTATGAGAGATAAATGCATTGAAGCAGGTATTCCTGATATTCCACTCTATGTGGGCGGAAACATTGTTATCGGTAAAGTTCCCTTTGAAGAAGTTGAACCTAAGTTCAAAGCTATGGGATTTAACAGAGTTTACCCACCTGCAACACCACCTGAAACAACAATTGCAGACTTAAAGAAAGATTTGGGTATTGAAGACTAATTTTAAAAAGACACATAAATGTCTTTAAAAAATGCATCATGGAGTTGATTTTATAGTGAAAACAGCGTTGTTTATAGATATTGGCAGCACATATACAAAAGCAGTTGCAGTGGATATGGAAAAGGAAGAAGTAATAGCTTGTGCAAAATCTCCCACAACTGTTATGACAGATGTTACCATCGGCGTCAATAATGCTATTGCCAAAATTAAAGAACAAACTGGAATAGAAAATTTTGAAGTATTCAGAGCTTGCAGCAGTGCAGCAGGCGGACTTAGAATGGTGTCCAGCGGATTAGTCAGAGATTTGACAGCAGAAGCAGCAAGACAGGCAGCCCTCAGCGCAGGAGCGAAAGTTATCAATGTTTATGCAAATAAACTCAACGCCCATGAAGCAGCTGAAATTTTAGACATAAAACCCGATATATTTATGCTGGCAGGCGGTACTGACGGTGGCAACAGTGAGGTTATTCTACACAATGCCAAAATCATAGCCGATATTCCGTTGGTATTTCCGGTTATTATTTCCGGAAACAAAGCTGTAGCTGATGAAGTTCAAAGAATTTTGGAAGCAGGCGGCAAACCGGCAGTTCAGTGCGAAAATGTTATGCCTGAATTCGGTAAACTCAATATTAATCCTTCAAGAGAAGCTATAAGACAGGTATTCCTTGACAGAATTATAAATGCCAAGGGACTTAAAGCCGTACAGGACATGGTTCAGGGAGATATTATCCCAACACCTGCATCTGTAATTGAATCTATTCAGCTTTTTGCAAGAGGAACAAAGAGAAGCCTTGGAATGGGCGAAATGGTGGCGGTTGACATAGGTGGTGCTACCACAGATATTTATTCGGCAACAAATGGCTGTCCCGTACTTTCCGGAGCAGTTTTAAAAGGTATTCCTCACCCAGCTACAAAGCGTTCTGTTGAAGGCGATTTGGGTATGAGATGGAATGCTCAATCCATAGTTTCTTTGGTTGAGGAAGACTTCTTCTGCGAATATGCAGATGTAAGCCTCGAAAAACTCAGAGCAACTTTGGCAAAATACAAAGCAAATCCAGAACTTCTTCCCGAAGATGAGGAAGAAAGACGCATAGATTTACAGCTTGCAAGACAAGCCGCATTCATTGCAATGACAAGACACGCAGGCAGTGTGGAAAAGATTTTTACACCACTGGGTGAAAGCTATCTTCAAACAGGCAAAAATCTCTATGATATTCAGTTTGTACTGGGAACAGGCGGTTCTATTATAAATAACCCTAACCCTAAGGAAATTCTTTCCGGTGTTGAGGCTACTCCAAAGGAACCTTTTGCTCTTATGCCTAAAAAACCCAAGTATATCCTTGATAAGAAATACATCTTGTCTGCAATGGGACTTTTAAGTCAAGTGGACCCTGAAATGGCTCTGCGTATTATGAAGAAAGAGATGGTAATTTTATAATGGCTTATAAATCTAATAAACTGAGCATGGACGAATTTAACAAAATTCGTAAAGAAGTTTTGGCATCTTGGCCTACAGGTAAAGATGTTGATATTCAAAGCGGTATAGACTTCCACAAGAGTCTTCCCGAACACAGAGTTTTTGCTAAGAAACTCGAAAAAGCTAAGAACGAAGGGGTAACACTTATTCAGCCCCGTGCCGGTGTTGCTATGCTTGATAAACATATCAAACTTCTCCAATACCTTGAAAAATACGGCGAAGCTGATCTTTTGCCTTCCACAATCGACTCCTACACAAGACAGAACAGATATCAGGAAGCTGAAGATGCTATTAAGGAAGAAAGAGAAAAGAACCTTGAAAGATCTTTGCTCAACGGTTTCCCTGCACTTAACTGGGGTGTTGAAGCCTGCCGTAAGGTAATTGACAGTGTTAATGTACCTGTACAGGTTCGTCATGGTACACCTGACGCAAGACTTCTTACAGAAATCTGCTATGCAGGCGGTTTCACATCTTACGAAGGCGGCGGTATTTCCTACAATGTTCCTTATGCTAAGAGTGTTACACTTGAAAGAACACTTACAGACTGGATATATGTTGACAGACTTACAGGTCTTTATGAAGAAGCAGGTGTTACAATCAACAGAGAACCATACGGTCCTTTGACAGGTACACTTGTTCCACCATGTATCTCCAATGCTGTTGCTGTATTTGAAGCACTTTTGGCTGCTGAACAGGGCTGTAAGAGTATCACAGTAGGTTATGGTCAATGCGGTAACTTGTACCAGGATATTGCTGCAATCAGATCCCTTATGAAGATGACAGAGGAATACCTCCACAAGTACGGATTTAACGATGTTGTTGTAACATCTGTATTCCACCAGTGGATGGGTGGATTCCCACAAGATGAAGCTAAGGCATTCGGTGTTATTTCCTGGGGTGCTGCAACAGCTGCTTTGGCAGGTGCAACAAAGGTTATTGTTAAAACTCCTCATGAAGCTATGGGTATTCCTACAATGGAAGCTAATGCTCAAGGTCTTAGAGCTACAAAGCAGGTTTGCAGTATGCTTGACTGCGAAGTTATGGCTAATACTGCTGAAATCCAAGCTGAAATTGATGTTATCGACGCTGAAACAAAGTGCATAGTTGACTCCTGCCTTGAAATCGGCAAGGACAACTTCTTTGATGCAGTAGTTGCAGGATTTGAAGCAGGTCTTATCGATGTTCCGTTTGCTCCTTCCAAGTACAACAAGGGTGCTGCTCTTCCTGCCCGTGATAACACAGGTTGTATCAGATTCCTTGACTTTGGAAATCTTCCTTTCACAGAAGAAATCAAGAACTTCCACAGAGGAAAGATGGAAGAAAGAGCTAAATTTGAAGGCAGACCTGTTAGCTTCAAGATGGTTATTGACGATGTTTACGCAATTTCCAGAGGTAAACTCATCGGCAGACCACAGTAACAGACCAGCAGCTTATAAAATAAAATTAGCTTTTCCCTGTTTTCACAGGAGACAGGGAAAAGTTATATAAATTAATTAAATTAATTAAATATTTGAAAGGGTGTCTTTACAATGAAAATTAAAAAGATTATCTGCTCAGGCGGACGAACAGGTTTCTTCTTTGATGACCAAAAAGCTATTAAAATGGGTGCAAAAACAGATGGTGCTGCTTATATCGGCAATCCTGTAACCCCAGGCTTTAAATCTATCAGACAATCCGGCGAATCCATTTCCGTTCAAATTATTCTTGAAGACGGACAAATTGCACTTGGTGACTGTGCAGCAGTTCAGTACTCCGGAGCAGGCGGCCGCGACCCATTGTTCCTCGCTGAAGATTTCATTCCTTTCATCAATGAAAAAATTGCACCAAAGCTCGAAGGTTTGGAAATTACAAACTTCAGAGATATGGTTAAAATTGTTGATGACATGATCGACGAAAAGACAGGCAAGAAGATTCACACAGCTATCAGATACGGTGTTTCTCAGGCTATTCTTGATGCAGTTGCTAAGAGCCAGCATAAACTTATGGCTGAAGTAGTTGCTGAAGAATACAAGACAGGCGGCGTTTCCAATACTCCTGTTGCTATCTTTACACAATCCGGTGATAACAGATACGAAAATACAGATAAGATGATTTTGAAGGGTGCAGATGTTCTTCCTCATGCTCTTATTAACCATGTTGATACAAAGCTCGGCAAGAACGGTGAACTTCTTCTTGAATATGTTAAGTGGCTTTCTAAGAGATGCAAGGATTTGGCACCTGTTGAAGGTTACAAACCTGTATTCCATATTGATGTTTACGGTACAATCGGTATTGCATTTAACAATGATGCAGAAAAGATTGTAAATTATTTGGCAGAACTTTCAAAGGCTGCTGAAGGATTTAAACTTCGCATTGAAGGACCTGTAGATGTTGGCGAAAGAGAAGGACAAATCGAACTTCTTGCTAAACTTACAAAGATGGTTGATGAAAGACACATTGACATTGAATTGGTTGCTGATGAATGGTGCAATACATACGAAGATGTTGTTGATTTTGCTAATGCTCATGCAGGTCATATGCTCCAAATTAAAACTCCTGACCTGGGTGGTATCAACAACACTATTGAAGCTGTTCTTTACTGTAAAGAACATGGTGTTGGTGCTTACCAAGGCGGTACTTGCAACGAAACAAACCGCAGTGCTGAAGTTTGCGTAAACTGTGCAATGGCTACAAAGCCAGATCAAATCCTCGCTAAACCTGGTATGGGTGTTGACGAAGGTTACATGATTGTTTACAACGAAATGAACAGAATTTTGGCTTACATGGCTAACAAGTAATAAAAAAATCTGTTTTGATTTAACCCTGATGCATCGCCCTTTAATCGGGGCGGTGCATTAGCTATACTAAATAAGGAGTGTATATTCTAAATGAAAGAGATAGATGTAGCTGTTGTTAAGGAAAAGGTAAAGGAACTTTTTACTGAAGCTGCTTATGTAATCGGAAATGACGTATATTCCGCATTGCTGGAAAATAAAAAAACAGAAAAATCCCCTGTTGGACAATCTGTATTGGATCAGCTTATTAAAAACTATGATATAGCCAAAGAAGAAAGAATGGCAGTTTGTCAGGATACAGGCTATGCAGTAGTATTCCTTGAAGTAGGTCAGGAAGTTATGCTTAAAGGCGGAGATATTAATGAAGCTGTTAATCAGGGTGTAAGAGAAGCTTATGAAGAAGGTTACCTTAGAAAATCCGTTGTAAAAGAACCTATCTTTGACAGAAAGAACACAGGAGATAACACTCCTGCAATTATTTATTACAATATTGTTCCTGGAGATAAGCTTGATATTAAAGTTACAGCTAAAGGTTTCGGAAGTGAAAATATGTCAGCTATAAAGATGCTTGTACCTGCTGACGGATTACAAGGTGTTAAGAATTTCATTATTGAAACAGTAAAAAAAGCAGGACCTAACCCATGTCCTCCGATTATTGTAGGTGTAGGAGTAGGCGGCACAATGGAAAAAGCTGCTATGATGTCAAAACAGGCTCTCCTTAGAGAAGTAGGCGTACACAATGAAGATCCAAATTATGCACAACTGGAAAAAGATTTGCTCCATGAAATTAACAAACTGGGTATCGGTCCTGCCGGAATAGGCGGAAATACCACAGCTTTGGCTGTAAATGTTAATTATCACCCAACACATATAGCTGGCCTTCCTGTTGCTGTCAACATTTGTTGCCATGCAGCCCGTCATGGTCATGCTGTACTTTAAGGAGGCAGTAAATTATGGAACCAATCAGATTAACCACACCACTTACAGAAGAACAGGTAAGAAATCTTAAAGCCGGCGATAATGTACTTATCAGCGGTGTAATTTACACAGGAAGAGATGCAGCTCACAAGAGAATGATAGAAGCTCTTGACAGGGGAGAAAAGCTTCCCTTCGATCCGGAAGGTCAGGTTATTTACTATGTAGGGCCAACACCTACAAAACCCGGTCATGCAATCGGTTCATGTGGACCTACATCCAGCTATAGAATGGATCCATTTGCTCCCAGACTTCTTGATTTGGGACTTCGCGGTATGATAGGTAAGGGCAAGAGAAACGATCAGGTTATCGATTCTATGAAGAAAAACGGTGCAGTTTATTTTGGTGCAATCGGTGGAGCAGCAGCTCTTATTTCTAAATCAGTAGTTAAGTGTGATATTATTGCGTATGAAGATTTGGGACCGGAAGCTGTTCGCCGTTTGGAAATTAAAGATTTTCCAGTAATTGTTATTATAGACAGCGAAGGAAATAACCTTTATAACACAAAACCTATTGAAGACTAATTTAGTTTATATAAACAGTTCATATTTTATATGGGCTGTTTTTTTATATCTGTAAAATTTGTTAATTATTTTGTTAAGTATATCTTATCATTTTATGGATAAAGTTGATAAAATATATTAAATTTTGTAATAAATACATTTAGTGTAAATTTTAAATTGACAGAAAATTCAAATAGTCGTATAATTTCAACATTAGTTTTAAAGGGGGAAAATTTATATGATTAGAATTTTAACAGATTCCACATCGGATATATTGCCTGAAGAAGGTAAAAAATTGGGAGTGGAAATTATTCCATTAAATGTTACTTTTGAAAACGGTGTTACATATAAGGACGGAATTGAGCTTAACTATGAGGAATTTTATGCAAAACTTGAAAAATGCAAAAATCTTCCCGTAACCAGTCAGCCCAGTCCGAAACTATTTTTAGAAAAATTTAATGACGCAAAAAACTCAGGTGATGATGTTATAGCCATTGTAATTTCTGCCAATTTGAGCGGAACTTTTCAGTCAGCCACTATAGCAGCTGAGGAATGTGGATATGACAGAATATTTATAGTTGACAGTGGAACTGTTACTATGGGAATAAATCTTTTGGTAAAACTGGCACTACAGCTTAAGGATAAAAATTTACCCACAGAAGAAATTGTTAAAATCTTAAATGAGGAAAAAGATAAAATCAGAATTTTGGCAGTTGTAAATGAATTAAAATATCTCCAAAAGGGCGGCAGACTTTCCAAAGCCGCAGCTTTTGCAGGGGGAATACTTGGAATAAAGCCTATAATTGTATCTAAAAACGGTACTATTAAAGCAGCAGGAAAAGCAAGAAAAATGTCAGAGGCTGTTGAGATGATATTTGCTTTGGCAGAAAAAGAAGGCGGTATAGATAAAACCAAAGATATAATTGCTGCATACTGTGCCGACGAAAAATTTGTAGAAGATATATTAATTTATTTAAAAGAAAATATCGGTATAGATGATATAGAATGCAGAAATATCGGTACTGTTGTAGGAACTCATGTGGGACCTAAAGCCGCAGGATTTGCTTACTTTACCAAACATATAGTGGATTAATTTTGCAAAACAATCTGTAATTTAAAAATTCAGGTTGTTTTTTTTATTTATAATGATTTAAAACCTTAGCCATTGAAAAAAACAAAGAGATATGATATTATATAAAATACAAGGAAAGACTAACTATCAAAAGTCAATAGCTAAATAAAAAAAGTTTCTGCATATTTGATTTATTTTTATGCATCACAATAAAGCTTGCTGAGCAAGCTGGAATGAACTGATAGAAAATTTTGAAGATTAGTCACGAGGCTCTTGAATCGAATAAGAAACGTTGTTTTTGAGAACAGCATAAATCGTATAACAGAGCTTACGAGCAACGGCTCCAACAGCGACATTATGGTGTTTACCTTCCATACGTTTCTTTTGGTAATAAGCCTTAAAGACCGGATCAGAGTTAGAAGCAACAAAGGCAGCCCTAAAAAGTGCTTTTCTTAAGTATGGCGAACCGCGTTTGCTCATATGGTTATTGATACACTCATACTCACCAGATTGGGACACAGAGGCATCAATGCCGGCGAAGGCAACTAACTTTGCACCACTACTAAAGCGGTTAATATCACCTATTTCGCCAAGAATTGTTGCACCAGTAACATCACCTATTCCGGGAATCGTTGTAATAGGAGTTTTGATTTTTTCAAGAAGTTCAGACATCTGTTTTTCAACATCAGATACCTGTTTTTCTATAAAGTTGATTTGCTCAATAAGAAGTTTTAATTGAAAAGAAAAGCTGTCAACACAAAAAGTAATACCAAAGGACGTTTCTGCTAACGAAGATATATCTTTGAATTTCTTTGCAGCATAGCCTTTGAGAGTGACTTGAGATAAAAGTTCCTCTAATTGTTCGGAAGTAACATTTTCGTAGTCACTAGGTGAGTTTAATTGTAAAAGCAATTCTTTTGATGTTTTGCCAAAAATATCAGAGAAGGCATGATGGTATTCAGGAAAGATTTGGTCTAAAACGCAGATGGTCTTTCTTTTGAGATCACTAATAGAGCCAACGAGATAGTTTCTGAAGCGTGATAAATTACGCAAAGACATGGTATCTTCGTCAGCAAGAGTGGTTTCTAGAAAGTCTCCGTAACGGATAAAATCTGCAATCAAAACAGAATCAATGATATCGGTTTTTCGTTTTCTGATTTCAGTTCCT
Organism: Oscillospiraceae bacterium; assembly: GCA_020024235.1. Lineage (GTDB taxonomy): Bacteria > Bacillota > Clostridia > Oscillospirales > Ruminococcaceae > JAHHUA01. Next base: position 12,873 of record JAHHUA010000012.1, on the reverse strand, counting down.
TTACGCCAACCATCGGTTTGAATTGGGTTAATGACATGAACAACAAAATGTTGTTCGACTAGAAAGGAATAAAGAGAGAGCCAATAGTGGCCAGTAGCTTCCATACCTATTTCTAATTCAGAAGCATATGGAGAAATCTTTTCTAGTAAAGTAGCAGCTCCGTCAGAAGTATTAGAAAAAGAATGGGCTTTAAAGATTACTTTAGCTTTCTCATCCATAAGAGAAGCAACATGTGTATTTTTTCCAATATCAATACCTAAATAAAACATAAACATCACCTTAATAAAAGTATTTTAGATAGGTTTCCACTGACTGATAAACGTTACCGCCTTATTGTATATACGAGGTACCTGATTAGGTCGACATCTAACTTATTCGTAAACTGGTTTACCAGACAGAGGCATCACTCTTTCAAGTACGAGGTCATAGCCTCAAGGAGGGAACGATGTCACTCTATCTAATAGAACAATTATACAAGATTATCTTGTATAAATATACAGCTAATAAAGGGTTATAGGTTACCTTCATCAACCTAAATTTATTATATAAGGAGGAGAAATTATGGAATCCCACAGTATATGTGGCAGGTTAATTAAAAGATGTATGAAAATATCTTTTGAAACAGGTTTAGCAGTGTTAAGCCCCACCTAGCGTAATTTAAGCAAAAAATTTTTTAAAAAATAAGCCAACAAGGTTGTGAGATTAAAAATAAATGCTTAAAAAACCGATATGTGGTGTCCCGAAAGGGTTTTTTGCGGAAAAATTTTTTCGCAGTTTGGATATGCCATGTTTATAAACACTGTTTAAAAACGAAAGAGGTATTTTTATGTCAGACAATAATATAAGCTTGGTTTCTTTAAATGAAAACAACAAAGATGAATATTTTTCTTTGGAAATAAAAAAATCACAGGATGGCTATGTGGAATCTCCTGAAGAATCCTATAAAGATATGAGAAATCACGCATGGAATATAGACTGGAATATAGACTGTATCTGTGCTGAAGGAAAAGTAGTGGGATATGCTATGACAGGAATGAACAAACAAAGCAATGATATATGGCTGGACAGATTTATGATTGATAAACATTACCAAAATATGGGCTATGGTACAAAAGCACTTACCATGATTTTGGAAAGACTAAAGAAAATCAAAAAAGCCAACAACGGAAAAGCCATTCTTCTGAGTGTGGAGAAAAATAACGACTGTGCTATCAAAATGTACGAGAAATTCGGCTTTAAAATGACAAAGGAAATGGACGGCATATATCCTATTATGGTTTTACGAAATGCATAATGTTTATATAACTGCAAAACTCCGAGATTTTATATCTCGGAGTTTTTTGATAAAGTTTTATTTGTTTAAGGTATTGACAAAATACTTAAATAGTGATATTGTAAATAAAATGAATATTGTATCTCGTTGATGAGGACGGCTTTTCCGCAGAATAATTCAGAGAGAGTGTAAATTAGCTGAAATTACACTTATTGTTTGGGAAATAAGCCCACCACCTCGGAGTATGTCATTAACGCTAAACGCCAAAGACATCGTATAAACTGCGTTAAAGTTTAATTTGAGTGGCAGAAAATTTTTTTCTGCAATTCGGGTGGAACCATGGAGATTTTAGCTTCATCCCGTTTTTACGGGATGAAGTTTTTTATTTTTTAAAAGGAGGATATTTTTATGATTAAGGTTACACTTAAAGATAATTCAGTAAGAGAGTTTAATGAAGGTATTTCCGTTATCGGAGCAGCAAAGGAAATCGGAGCAGGGCTTGCAAAGGCAGCTTGTTGCGGAAAAGTAAACGGTGAGGTCGTTGATTTGAGAACACCTCTTAACGAAGACTGCAATTTGGAAATCTGCACATTTGACTGTGAAGAGGGTAAACACGCATTTTGGCATTCTTCTTCCCATCTTTTGGCAGAAGCTGTTAAAAGACTTTTCCCTGAGTCTAAATTTGCAATCGGTCCTGCTATAAAAGACGGTTTTTACTATGACTTTGATGTAGAAAAGCCATTTACAGAAGATGACTGTGAAAAAATCGAGGCTGAAATGAAGAAAATTGTAAAAGAAAAAGCTAAAATCGAAAGATTTGAACTGGATCTTCCCGAAGCTCTCGAACTTATGAAGGACGAACCTTATAAAATTGAACTTATTAATGAACACGCCGGAAAAGGTGAAAAAATCAGCTTTTACAAACAGGGTGAAAAATTTACAGATCTTTGTGCAGGGCCGCACCTTATGGACTTTTCACCTATCAAAGCTATTAAAATCACAAGTGTTGCAGGAGCATATTGGAGAGGTAACGAAAAAAATAAGATGCTTTGCAGAATATACGGCACATCTTATACAACTAAAGAAGCCTTGGAAGAACACCTTAACAGAATTGAGGAAGCTAAAAAACGCGATCACAGAAAACTCGGCAAAGAACTGGGTATTTTTATGATGAGAGATGAAGGCCCCGGATTCCCATTCTTCCTTCCTAAGGGTATGGCTCTTAAAAATGCTTTGCTTGAATATTGGAGAGATATTCACAGAAAAGCAGGCTATGTTGAAATTTCCACACCAATTATTTTAAACCGCAAACTTTGGGAAACTTCCGGTCATTGGGATCACTACAAGGAAAATATGTATACAACTTCCATTGATGAAGAAGATTATGCAATTAAGCCAATGAACTGCCCCGGTGGTATTTTGGCATATCAATCTGAACCTCGCTCCTACCGTGATTTACCAATCCGTATGGGTGAACTGGGAATTGTACACCGACATGAAAAATCAGGACAACTTCACGGACTTATGCGTGTTCGCTGTTTTACACAGGACGATGCTCATATATTTATGACACAGGATCAAATCAAAGATGAAATTAAAGGTGTAGTTAAACTTATAGATGAAGTTTACAATCTCTTTGGATTTAAGTATCATGTTGAATTGTCCACTCGTCCGGAAAATTCCATGGGAAGTGATGCTGATTGGGAATTGGCTACAGACGGACTTAAAGGTGCATTGGACGACCTTGGTATTGAATATGTAATCAATGAAGGGGACGGTGCATTCTATGGCCCTAAAATTGACTTCCACCTTGAAGATTCCATTGGCAGAACATGGCAGTGCGGAACAATTCAGCTTGACTTCCAGCTTCCATTGCGTTTTAATTTGGAGTACACAGGTACCGATGGTGAAAAGCACCGTCCTATTATGATACACAGAGTTGCATTCGGTTCAATCGAACGCTTTATGGGTATTTTGATTGAACATTTTGCAGGTGCATTCCCATTATGGCTGGCTCCTGTTCAGGTTAAGGTTATTCCGATTTCCGACAAACACGCTGATTATGCTAAGCAAATAGAAAAAGTATTGTTTGATAAATACTTTAGAGTAGAAACAGATACAAGAGCTGAAAAAATGGGTTATAAGATAAGAGAAGCTCAGCTCCAAAAAATTCCTTATATGATTATAGTTGGCGACAATGAAAAGGAAAACGGAACTGTTTCAGTCCGCAGCAGAAACAGCGGAGATTTAGGCACTATGAAACTGGAAGATTTTATTATAAAAATTGATGAAGAAAACCGTACCAGAGCAAGATAAAAATTAAATTTATAATAGCGGAGGAATTTTATTATGGCTAAACTTAATTTTGAAGCACATACAGATGAACAGGTATTTGCGGAAAAAGTAACAGCTGATTGCTGGAAAATGCCAGGAGTATTCAATCGCCAAGTTTCGGGAAAAGCTTATTTCACAGATAAAAGAGTGTGTTTTTTGGCCAGTGGATTAATTGGCACGCAATCAGTCAGCTGGGAAATAGAAATTAAAGATATAGAAAGTGTGGAAAAATGTATGACACCGCCTTTTTTCCCGTTCGGTGTTTTGATTACCATGAAAAACGGTGATTTTTATAAGTTGGGCATAATGAAACGCGATAAATATGTGGACTGGTTAAATGAACATTTAAGTTAAATTTTTATCTTAAAAAGCTTTTAAAGATTTTATGGCATATAAAAAGGAACGAATTGTTTCGTTCCTTTTTAAATATGAAAGGCAGTGATTATTATGGAAGAAATAATAAAACAGGCAGAAAATCTGGCAAGTGAATTTATTAAGGAATCAAAATTAAAAAAGGGTCAAATAGCTGTAATAGGTTGTTCAACCAGTGAAATTTGCGGTTCCAAAATAGGTACAAATTCCCAATATAATGTTGCTGAAGCAGTTTTTGATGCTATGTACGGTGTATTTAAAGTCCATGGAATATACCTTGCTGCTCAATGCTGTGAACATCTTAACAGAGCAATTATTATCGAAAGGGAATTGGCAGAAAAACTTAATATTGATGAAGTAAATGTAATACCTCAGCCAAAGGCAGGGGGTTCATTTGCTACGGCAGCATATAAGCATTTTAAAGAACCTGTGGCAGTGGAAAAAATCAGAGCTGACGGGGGAATTGATATTGGCGGTACACTGATAGGTATGCACCTAAAAGAGGTTGCTGTACCGCTTCGTCTTTCTGTAAATAAACTGGGGGAAGCAAATATTCTCGCTGCCAGAGTAAGAGCTAAATTTGTAGGTGGCAGCAGAGCAGTTTATAATGAATCACTTATGTAGCAATCTGTTAAACTAAAATTTCTTTTAAGCTGAATTTAATTATTTAAGTTTTAAATTAATAAAAAAAGAACATCAGTAATAAAACTGATGTTCTTTTTTATGTAACCGAATATATAAGCCGAGTTCTGTATTTGATAACAATCTATCTGGTCTATATGTCGCCACATAGCTCAAGCCACCTCGGAAAACGGACGGGCCGCCCTTATGTTTTCAATTATGAGGTGTTGCCTCGAGTAGGGTTTACATGGCAGTAATGTTTCCATTACTCCGGTGAGCTCTTACCTCGCCTTTCCACCCTTACCTGTAAAAACAGGCGGTATATCTCTGTTGCACTTTCCCTAAAGTCGCCTTCGGCTGCCGTTAGCAGTTACTCTTGCCCTGTGAGGCTCGGACTTTCCTCATTAATAAGCCTTTCGGCTTAAAAACGCTGTTATCTTATTCGGTTACTAAGTTATTATATAATTTATATTTATTATTGTCAATAAATTATGAAAAGTATTGTTAATTTAATGTTTGTGTTTGTCAAATCTGGTTCTGTAACTGCATTTTTTGCAAAGTTCCTCACTGATATTTCCACCATGAAATCCTGCATAGAGATTTTGGTATCTTTGAGAAAGTAAAATATCATCAAGCTTTTCTTTAAATATATTTCCGAGATTTATAATGCCGTCGGCATCTAAACAGCAGGGTACTACTGTGCCGTCAACTAAAATTGCCAGCATATCTCCTCCGCCTAAACATTTTCCCCGATATGATACCTGACTTAAACTTAAAGAAGGCCATTCAAATTCTTCCTCAAAGCTTATAAAGATGTTTTCACCTAGTTTTGCAGAACATCTTCCCTTTAAAAGTTCCTGTCCATAAAGTGATATACCAAAAGCTTCCGATATATTTTCAAGCTGAGATTTTGCTTCATGGGAAATTTTTTCGCTGTTTTGTCCATTCCACATTCTGTAAGAAACATAGGGTCGGTGAAGTTCCAAAGCCTTTAAACCAAATTCGGCAATTTCTCTTAAATATTTGCTTTTATCCCCATTACCTGATTTTAAGCTGTGAACGGAAATATTAACTTGTCTGATGTTTTTATGACAAAATATGAGCCGGGATTTTTCAGCAAGAAGTGTGCCGTTTGTGGTTATATTAACAGGAAAATCATATTTTTCAGCTAAATTCAACAGGTCATTAAGCTGTGAATGTGTAAGGGGTTCTCCCTTTACATGAAGATATATATGCGGTGAATATTTTTTAATCTGCAATAATATTTTCTCAAAATTTTCTACAGACATTTGCTCCTTTTTTCTCAGCATCGGTGAGCAAAAAGGGCATTTTAAATTGCACATATTTGTTATTTCAATATAAATTCTTTTAAAATTCATTTGTTGCCTTTCATTTAAAAGAGAGATGACTATTTACTAATCATCTCTCAAATATATTTTTATAAATTTTCCAAAGCGTGTTTTATATCGGCTATCATATAAAGTGAACCAAAACAAAGTACAATGCCGTTTTTTCCTGCGGAATTTACAGCCGCTTTTACACCATCAGAGATGTTTTCATAACCTGTTGTTGGGATTTTGCTTTTAGAAAGAACTTCAGCCAGTTTGGCTGCTTTTAGTTTTCTGGGGTTAGGTGGCTCTATACAGATAAATTCTTTTGCAAAAGACATAACAGGAAGATACATTTTTTCGTAATCTTTATCCATAAGTACACCTGTAAGTATTACAAGCTTTTTATTTGGCAGATAAGTTTTAATATTTTCCGAAAGTGCCTCTATACATTGGGGATTGTGTCCTCCGTCAATTATAAACAGCGGGTTTTTCTTTGCTATTTCAAATCTTCCTGCCCAGTGTACATTTTTCAAACCTTCCCTGATATTTTCTTCGGAAATTTTCCAGCCTTTTTTGATTAAAGTATCTATAGCTGACAAAGTTACAGATGCATTTTTTAGCTGATGATTTCCCAAAAGTGAAAGAAAAAGATTTTCTCTTTTGCCGCAGGTAAATGTTTGACCTTCCAGGGAGTGGCTGATTAAGTGCAGATTTTCAAAATCAGCTTTTATCAGGCTGGCATTTTTTTCACGGCATACATTTTCTTCTATTTTTTCGGTTTCAGCTGATACAGGATAAATAACAACATTTCCGTTTTCTTTTATAATACCACATTTTGTTTTTGTTATTTCCTCAATGGTATTTCCCAAAAAGTCAGTGTGGTCAAGTCCGATATTGGTGAGTACAGCCACTTCAGGAGTATCAATCACATTGGTGGAATCCAAAGCTCCGCCCATGCCCGTTTCCAAAACCACAATATCACATTTGTTTCTCATAAAATATTCAAATGCAATACATGAAACAAGCTCAAATTCTGTGGGAGAGTCCTCCATGCTGTCTGCCAATGGTTTTATGAATTCAGTAATTTCGGAAAGCTCATCATCGGAAATTTCTTCTCCGTTTATTTTCATTCTCTCATTAAATCTGTAAAGACAGGGAGATGTGTAAAGGCCTGTTTTATATCCGGCTTTTATAAGAATTTCTGATGACATAGCCGCTGTACTGCCTTTTCCGTTAGTACCGGCAATATGGATAAATTTGAGTTTTTTATGGGGGTTATTCATAAGTTTGAGAAGTTCCTCAGTACGTTCAAGCCCTGGTTTGCTTCCTTTCCAAGACACTGACTCTATATATTGAATAGCTTCCTTCGCAGTCATTTAAGTTATGCACCTTTCCTATGTGGTATTAAGTTTGTCTTTCGCAATCCTATCAAAATAGGAGCTGAGATCATTGATGTAATAATGGCTATAATCTGTCCATTTATAATTCTTACTCCGAAAACTCCGAAAATAAGGGCAAAATTATAATACCCATAAATTTTTGAATCAATGTAGTAAACGGCGGTATTAAGGCATGATGCAATAAGTGCTGCTATCATACAAATAATGATAAATAACCAAGGTTTTTTATTGTCGGTTTTATTTTCAATAGATATTTTGTCACCGAATTTTTTGACCAATAAGCCCACTGTCAAAGCTCGTATAGCGGGGGGCAAAATCCAAAGAACTGTTGTGGCTGTAAAACCAAAAGAGAGCATTTGTTCCATAAAAGCACCTAAAATCCCGACAAAGAACGCATCAATGGGACCAAATATCATAGCGGCAATTATACCCGGTAATGATGTAAAGGTGATTTTAACTCCGCCAATCAATAACGAAAATTTGCTCAACACTGCAAACATTGCAATTAAAATAGCATTAAATGCCATCCGTTTAGCTGAAAATTTACTTGTAGACTTAGACATAAAAATACCTCCTTAAAATAACCTGCTGATTATATTAAGGAGGTTTTGAGTCCTAATATATTACAGCGGGATGCGATATATCAGGCCGCAACCATAAAGGTTTTCGTTCTACGGACAACTCCCCGTTCCGCAAACACTTGACGCCTGAAATTCTACTCTGTGTGTTCTGCACTTTAATTATACATCAATTAAAGGTTATGTCAAGTTTTTTTATTAAATTCGTCAAAACCCCTTTAAAACCCGGTTATTTTGTAGTAAAATAATATAAAACAGGATTTGAGGATTATGAGGAGATATTATGAAGAATGATTTTGAATTAATTGCCGGTGTAGGACCTAACGGCATGAGTGAAGATTATGAAGTTAAAATTTTAATATGCTATTTGATGTATAGAACAAAGCAATCGTTTCCGATTGATGATTTAAAAGAAATTTTGGTTTTCAGCGGACTTGTAAACCACTTTATTTTTATACAGTGTATAAATGAGTTGGAAAGTCTTGAACACATTGTAAAAGATGAAAATAATATGTATTTTCTCACAGAAAAGGGCGAAAATGCCGCTAAATATTTTTTTGATACCATTTCCGAATCAATCAAAACCCGTGTTATGGACACAGCAAGGGAATTTTTACGCCGCAAAGAATTTGACAATAATAATGCAGCAGTAATAAAAGAAGTGGAAGACGGATATAATTTAACTTTAAATTTGGGGGACGGGGAAAGTAATTTGATGAGCCTTGACCTTTTTGTGCCGGATAAAAAGCACTGTCAAATTATAAAAGATAATTTTTATGAAGACCCGGGACTTGCATACAAAATTATTTTGGCATATCTTACAGGAGATATGAATTCCGTTTATGTTTTGCTGGCACAAAAAATGCTTAATTTCCCGGAAAATCAATAATATTACCAATTACAGCGGATTTAATTGTACATAGATATATGCACAATTTATATCCGTTTTTTATATGTTTTATTGACTTTTATTGTGAATTTTGATATTATATTAGTAAATTAAATATGGCGATTCGGTTTCGTATGTCTTTTTAGGTGTACGGATTAAACAGGGAATGCGGTTAAAATCCGCAGCAGCTCCCACTACTGTAATCGAAATTATTTTCGTAAGTCAGATACCGGCCGAATTTCAGCCCACTAATTTGATGGTTTCGGGAGAGGAAACCGCCGAATTATTTTTTGCTCTTAAATAAAATTATAATATAATATTATCCATATGCTGTGATGATTTTTATAATATTTCAAATAAATTAGTTGACTTATGCAACTAATTGTGCTATTATTGACTGGATTAATAATATTCTTTATAAAACAATAATATTGGAGGATTTAAAATGAAAAAAATATTCACAGCAATTTTATCAGTTTCTTTGATTTTGACTGCACTGGCAGGCTGTTCTGAAAAGCCTCAAAACAACTCTTCATCAGAATTGTCAGAATCTTCAGTTTCTTCTGAAAATCTTTCTTCTTCTGAAGTTTCAAAAGAAAATGATGACCTTACACTGGAAAATTCCATGGAACTTAAATATGCCCAAAATTTCAAAGTGGACTATCTGAGCGATGGTTTTAAACTTTTGACAGTGGATAATCACAGCAATTACAAACAGGAAATCCTTTTGGTTCCAGAAGGTAAGGAAGCTCCGAAAGAAAGCAAATTCATAAATGAAAATACAATTATTATAAAAGCACCTGTAGAAAATCTTTTTGTTTCATCTACACCTGCAGTATCCCTTATAAATGCTGCCAATGCTTTGGACTATGTTAAGATGACAACATATGATGCAAAAGACTGGTATATAGATGATATTATAAATGCCATAGAAGAAGGCAAAATCATTTACACAGGTCATGCCAAAAATCCTGATTTTGAAATCATCTCCAAAAATCAGCCACAGCTGGTTATTTATAATACCAAAATAGACAGCTACCCGGAAGTTCGTGAAAAGCTCAAAGAACTGGGATTGGGAATAATTGTTGACTACTCATCATTTGAACCTCACCCAATGGCTAAAAGCGAATGGATTAAATTCTTTGGTGCATTGCTTGATAAAGAAACAGAAGCAAATGCAAAATTTGAGGAACAAGCTAAAATTTTTGAAAATATTAAGGCTGAAGACAGTGAGAAAACCGTAGCAATTTTCTACATTACTTCCAAAAATGACCTTTATGTAAGAAAATGCGGAGATTATATGGTTACTATGCTGGATATGGCAGGAGGAAAATATATTTTCGATGATTTGGAAAAAGACAGCACAGGTACAGTGAAAATTGATTTTGAAACTTTCTATAGTACAGCAAAGGATGCAGACAGCATAATCTACCTTTGGCCAATGGGCGGCAGACCTAAGTCTTTGAATGATTTACTGGCTAAGAATGAACTTCTCAAGGATTTTAAAGCTGTTCAAAATAACAACGTATGGTGTACTTCTCCGGATTACTTCCAAACATCGGACAAAATGGGCGAAATGATTGAAGATATAGTTAAGCTTGTAAATAATAACGAAACAGATGACAGTGAAATTAAACATCTGTTTAAATTACAATAAATAATGAAAAATTCCGATTTTTTAAATTAAGAATCGGAATTTTCTGCATAATTAACGGAGAATAAGATGAAACAAAATATAAAAAAAGCACTGAGATATGAAATAATGTTTATATTGCTGCTCTTTTTGTTCTGTGCAGGGGTAGTGGCTAACATAAACACCGGAAGTGTTAATATTTCCCCTTCTCAAATTTTTAAATTAATTTTTTTAGGAGTCAGTGAAGATCAAACTGCCTATAATATTATTTGGAAAATTCGACTGCCCAGACTTTTGTCAGCGGCTGTTTTAGGTGGTGCATTGTCAGTTTCGGGATATCTTTTGCAGACTTTTTTCAGAAATCCCATAGCGGGACCTTTTGTACTGGGAATTTCATCGGGAGCTAAAATGTTTGTTGGATTTGTTATGATTGTACTTCTCAATTATTTTCACTCTGTGCCACTTTATATAACAATAGCAGCTTCTTTCACAGGTTCTATGGCAGCAACTTTGTTTATAATATTATTTTCCAAAAAATCAAAAAGTATGTCAATGCTTTTGGTAATAGGAATTATGATAGGATATATTTGTTCGGCTATAACAGATTTTTTTATTACATTTGCCAAGGAAAACGATATAGCCAATTTGACTTATTGGTCCATGGGAAGTTTTTCGGGAATGAACTGGGAAAGTTTTAAAGTTGCCTTCATTCTTACAATGGCAGGGTTTATAATGGCATTTATGCTGTCCAAACCTATTGACGCATATCAGATGGGGGAAGGGTATGCCCTTAGTGTAGGAATTAATGTAAAATCCTTTCGTGTTATACTCATTTTAATTTCCTCAATACTCTCAGCTACAGTTACAGCTTTTGCAGGCCCTATTTCCTTTGTGGGAATAGCAGTTCCTCATATTTCTAAAATACTTTTTAAAACTTCAAAGCCTATTATTATTATTCCCGCCTCCTTTTTGGCAGGTTCTGTATTTTGTATGTACTGTGATTTAATTGCCCGCACGGCTTTTGCCCCGGTGGAACTTGCCATAGGTACAGTTACAGCGGTTTTTGGGGCTCCTGTGGTAATTTGGCTTATGATTTCCAATAAAAAGAAAACTCGAGAATTTTAGGAGCATAAAATATAATGAATGATGAATTATTTTTCAAAACCTCTGATTTAACCGTAGGTTATGACAATAATCCTCTTATAAGCAATATAAATATATCCGTGAAAAAAGGTGAAATTCTCACTTTGGCAGGACCCAACGGTTCGGGAAAATCCACTATTTTAAAAAGTATAACCAGACATTTGGAAATTATAAACGGTGTGGTTTATATTGATAAAAAAGAAATGGAAAAATTAAACGGAAATGATTTTGCAAAGAAATTATCGGTAGTTTTGACAGAACGCATTAACCCTGAAATGATGACTTGCCGAGATGTGGTGGCAACAGGCAGATACCCATATACGGGATATTTCGGAAAACTTACAGCGGAAGATGAAAAAATTGTTGATGAGTCCATAAAAAGAGTACATTGTTCAGAACTTTCTGACAGAGAGTTTTCTGCCACCAGTGATGGGCAAAAACAGCGTATTATGCTGGCAAGAGCCATTTGTCAAAAACCCCAAATTATCATTTTGGACGAACCTACTTCATATCTTGACATAAAACACAAAATAGAAATTCTCAGTATTCTCCGTGAAATGGCAAATACCAAGGAGATAGCTGTAATTATGAGCCTTCATGAAGTTGATTTGGCGGCAAAAGTTTCCGATAAAATAGCTCTTGTAAAAGGCGACTGTATTAGCGGTTACGGAACACCGGAAGAAATTTTTACCAACGAAATTATAAATGACCTTTACGATATAGACAGGGGAAGCTTTAACATACTTTTCGGCAGTGTGGAACTGCAAAAGGCTAAAGGAACTCCCAAAGCCTTTGTAATAGGGGGAAACGGTCAGGGAACAGTTATTTACAGATGTCTTCAAAGAAAACAAATTCCCTTTGCAACAGGTATTTTATTTGAAAACGATGTGGATTTTCAGGTGGCAAAAGTGCTTTCCGACAATGTAATTTCTACAAAGGCATTTTCCCAAGTTTTACCGGAAACTATAGAAAAAGCAAAGCAGCTGATAGATAAATGTCAATTTGTCATTGACTGCAATGTACCTGTCAGAGAACAAAATAATTTTATGGAAGAACTGCTTTATTATGCCATAGAAAAAGGAAAAGAAATAAAAAAAACAGGTGAATTTATTTCATAACAAACCACAAAACCGTAATATGGGTTCTGATTTAAAATATGGAATAATTTCTTTTAACTCAGGAAAGTTTGTAAAAAAGTGCTTGACAAAAATAAGTTATTTTGATATAATGAATTTCGTTGAGACACGGAGAGGTGTCCGAGCGGTTTAAGGAGCTGGTCTTGAAAACCAGTGACTCGCA
>JAHHUA010000119.1 GCA_020024235.1 Oscillospiraceae bacterium | reverse complement strand
AAATTATTTTAATCATATAAGTTACAGAGATGGAGAATATTTCTTTTTTTACAGTTTTTATAACTGGACAACATATGTGGAGTGTAAAATAAAAGAACCCCTTGATATTCGCTGGTTTGATTTCTTTATTAAACACAAAATGGATTCTATGCTTGTCAGATTTGATGTTCAAGGTGATGACAAACAAAAAGAAAAAGTAGGAGAATACTTTTATAAAATGGTTAGATCCATGCAAATATCAAGTTCTCTAAGTTATACTGATGTACATACTGTTGTAGATGCTATGCGGATGATGAATAAATACGGCTATAATAAATTTGAAGGTTTAATTTCGGGATTATACAAAAAACATTCCACTATTTCTGTATGGAATTTGCAATATTTATTTAGAAACTATAATATTTATGCAGGTGAGGAACTTGCTCAAAAAGAGGCAGAAAATGTTTTGGAATATTTGGAGAAACATGACAGTACCGGTAAAACCACCACAGTTATAAAAGAAATGCTTATAGAAGAAGGATATTTAAAAGTATAAGGAGAATAAAAAATGCAAAATGTACAAAGACTTCCCGCAGAGGAACTGTTTAAAGATGAGATAGAAGCACTTATTGCAGCTGAAAAAGACAATATCCCCACAGGGTGGAAAATGTCGCCTAAATCCGTACTTACATATATATGCGGCGGAGAGGTAAACGGAACAAAAATCACACCTAAATACATCGGAAACCGTCGTTTGGTTGAAATTTGTATTGCAACACTTGTAACAGACAGAGCATTACTTTTAATCGGTGAACCCGGTACAGCTAAATCATGGCTGAGTGAACATTTGACAGCCGCAATTAACGGAGATTCCACAAAAGTGGTACAGGGCACAGCAGGTACAACAGAGGAACATATAAGATATTCATGGAACTATGCAATGCTTATTGCCAAGGGTCCCTGTCCTGAAGCTATGGTAAAAAGCCCTGTATATAATGCCATGGAAAGCGGAGCTATTGCCCGTGTTGAAGAAATTTCCCGTTGTGCAAGTGAAGTACAGGATGCACTTATTTCAATTTTGTCTGAAAAACGCATTGCTGTTCCGGAGCTTGGAGCAGAAGTTCCGGCACAAAAGGGTTTTTCGGTTATTGCAACCGCAAACACTCGTGATAAAGGCGTAAATGATATGTCAGCCGCATTAAAGCGCCGTTTTAATATAGTTGTTTTGCCGGCACCGTCAAGTATAGAAAGTGAAATGGAAATTGTAGAAACCCGTGTCCGTCAGCTTTCCTCAAGTCTTGATTTATACTCACAAACCCCAGACAATGATATTATTGAACAGGTGGTTACAATTTTCCGTGAGCTGAGAAGCGGAGCTACTCTTGACGGCAAACAAAAGCTTAAAACCACCAGTGGTGTCCTTTCCACTGCTGAGGCAATATCACTTTTGACAAATTCTATGGCACTAGCGGGCAGTTTCGGCAGCGGACAGATTGAACCGAGAGATCTTGCAGCAGCTTTGCAGGGTGCAGTAATAAAAGATGAGGACAAAGACAGTATTTCATGGAAAGAATACCTAGAAAATGTAATGAAAAAACGCGGCTCAGAATGGCGTCCATTGTATAATGCCTGCAAGGAGCTGAATTAATATGGCAACACCTGTTTTTTTCGGCGTTCGTCATCTATCGCCCGGAGCAGCATACAGTGTTATAAAAGAACTGGATAAATTCCATCCTGACATTGTTCTGATTGAAGGGCCGTCAGATCTAAATGATGAAATGAAGTGGTTTTGCCACCCTGAAACAAAACTTCCGGCGGCAATTTTAGCTTATACTCAGGAAACACCTATTCGCACACTTCTGTATCCTTTTGCGGAATACTCCCCGGAATATCAGTCAATATTGTGGGCACACAAACATAATATTCCATGTCGATTTATGGATTTGCCATCCAATATATTTTTGGCTATAAATGAAAAGTCAAGTGAAAACCCAGAAGAAGATACAGAAACGGATAAAAGCAATGATAATCAAGGTGATACAACTGAGCTGGTATATAAAAAGCTGGAAGATTTACTGGGTGAATCACATGACACATTTTGGGAGCGAAATTTTGAACAATCAGAAGATAACTATATGAAAGCAGCAAGGGAATTTGGCAAACAACTGCGTGAAACAGCTACCGACTCACCATATCGCACAGCCGAAAATTCGGTGAGAGAGGCTTATATGAAAAGAGTTATCACACAGGAAGAAAAAGAAGGTTTTAAAAAGATATTCTGTGTTTGCGGAGCATTTCATGTGGATGGACTTGAAAACAATGAACCCATGTCTGACACTGAAGAAAGGAAATTACCAAAAGTCAGTACCAAAACAACATTAATGCCATATTCCTATTACCGTTTAACACAGCTTTCCGGTTATGGTGCGGGTAATGATGCTCCCGCATATTTTGAAATATTGTGGGAATCCATGTGTCAAAAAAACATAGAACAAACCACATACAGATATTTAACTGAACTTGCTGTCAATCAGCGAAAACAGGGGCATATAACTTCCTCTGCCGAGGTTATAGAAGCTGCACGCCTGGCACAAACACTGGCAAAAATGCGAAATTCAAAATATCCGGTTTTGCAGGATTTGCGTGATGCTGCAATAACTTGTATGGGGCATGGTACTTTTTCTGAAATATCAGTGTCAACTGCTGCTGTAGAAATAGGTACAAAAATTGGAGCTTTGCCTGAAGGTGTCAGCCGTACTTCCATACAAGATGATTTTTACAGACAGTTAAAAGAACTTAATTTAGAGAAATATCGTTCAGTTGAAGCACAACAGCTTGATTTGGATTTAAGAGAAAACCTGAGGGTTAAATCAGAAAAATCAGCTTTTATGGATTTAAACCGCTCTTTCTTTCTTCATCGTTTGAGAGTGCTGAATGTTGGTTTCGGCACACCGCTGAAAAGCAAACAGACACAAGCTAACTGGGGAGAATATTGGAGTTTACGCTGGATACCCGAAACTGAAATTGAAATTGTTGAAGCAGCATTGCTTGGGGAAACAGTAGAATCAGCAGCATCCTTTTCTCTTAAAGAAAGAGCAGATAAAAGCACAGATATTTCACAGGCTGCAGAAGTTTTTGAAGATGCTTTCCTGTGTGGTATGCCCCAAGCAGCACAATATGCACTGTCAGCAATACAAACATTATCAGTTGATACAGCTGCTATTGTTGAAATTTCAAAAACAGCAGAACATCTGTCCACAGTTATTCGCTATGGCGATTTGCGAAAATTTCCTCCTGAACCGGTCATTCCACTGCTTTCCCAGCTTTTTTTACGGGCCTGTCTTACATTGGAAGAATCTTGCAACTGTGATGATGAAGCCTCAAAGCAAGTGATGGAAAGCATTGACAGAATAAATAAAGTTCAGATAAATCATGAATTTTTAGAGGAAAGTCGTTATATAGATGTTTTGACATCTATATCTGACAGAGATGATTTAAATACAAAATGTTCCGGATTTGCAATGGCAACATTGATTGAAAGAGGTTTGGTAGAAGAATCATTGCTTGCAGTGGAAGTTTCACGCAGACTTTCCAAAGGTGTACCTGCTGATTTAGCTGCCGGTTGGTTTGAGGGACTGGCAAAGAAAAACCGATATTCTCTGATAATCAGATTATCATTGTGGAAACAATTAGACAGCTATCTGCAAAATCTTGATGATGAAGAATTTAAGCGGGCTTTGGTATTTTTACGAAGAGCTTTTGCAGATTTTTCATCAAACGAAAAGAGCAATATCTCAGAAAATCTGGGGGAAATATGGGGCGTAGAACCTGAACAGGCTGCAGATATATTAATGCGTACCATAACCGAAGATGAAGAAAATATTTTGGATAGTTTGGACGAATTTGATTTTGGAGATATTTAAAAATACAGGAGGAATTTTTATATGCAAAATGAGCAAATGGCTCGTTGGAGGCTTATTTTAGGCAGTGAAACACAAAAGGATTTCTCCGATATGGGATTATCCGAACTTTCACAGGAACAATTATTGATGGACAATGCCCTTGCAGCTATTTACGGAACAGATAAAGAAAGCTTTGGCAGCAGCGGCATCCGAGGGGCGGGCAAGGGTCCCTCATCACCAAATATAAGTAAATGGCTTGGTGATATAAGAAGTTTATTCGATCCTGATATGGTAGCAGTTGTACAAAATGATGCTATAGAAAGAAAAGGACTTAAACAACTTCTTTTGGAACCGGAACTTTTGGAAAATCTGGAACCTGATTTAAATATGGCTTCAACATTATTAATGCTTAAAGATCAAATACCCAAAAAATCAAAGGAATCTGCAAGAAAGTTTATTCAGAAAATTGTTGAAGATATTAACCGCAAAATGGAAAGTCAAATTCAAAGAGCAGTTACAGCTGCTTTAAATAAAAAAGAACATTCTCCTTTGCCATCTGCATCTGCAATAGACTTTAAATACACAATATCACGAAATCTCAGAAATTATAATCCTCAGCTAAATGCCATTATACCTGAACGAGTGTACTTTTTTGACAGGGCAAGTAAAATAAATCGTTGGAATGTAATTTTGGATATTGACCAAAGTGGTTCCATGGGTGAATCTATTATTTATTCATCTATTATGGCGTGTATACTTGCATCAATGTCATCAGTAAATACACATATTGTTGCATTTGACACATCTGTTATGGATTTGACTGATTTATGTCAAGACCCTGTAGATTTACTATTCGGGTTTCAAATGGGTGGGGGAACTGATATTGCAAAATCATTGGCATATTGTCAGCAATTTATTGAAACACCATCAAAAACACTGTTTTTTCTAATTTCAGATTTAGATGAGGGTGGCAACCGTGCAGCACTTTTAAACAGAATTAAAGAAATAAAAGAAAGCGGAGCTACTGTTATAGTTCTTTTGGCTGTTGCTGATGGTGGACGCCCTTACTATGATGAAACAACAGCTCAGCGTATTTCTGCAATGAATATACCATGTTTTGCCTGTTCACCTGAAAAATTACCTGAGCTTTTGGAAAAAGCATTAAAAAAACATGATTTAACTGAGTTTTCAAAGCATATGAAAAATCAAAAATAATATATGAATCAACATCTTTAAATATGGAGGTCATACATTTGGAGCAACTGAGAGATATAAAGGG
>JAHHUA010000118.1 GCA_020024235.1 Oscillospiraceae bacterium | reverse complement strand
ACCCACGCGACCAGCTTGGAAGGCTGGGATTCTACCATTGAACTACACCCGCATATCAGCGTGTCCTAACAACAGGATTAATAATATCAGAATAACATATATTTGTCAAGTAAATTTTTAATGTTTTACAAATAAATCAAAAAGAAAATACAGAAAATATAAAAATTATGCAAAAACAACAATAAATCACAAAATGTAAAAAACTTTTAAAAAAATATAAAAAAAGCTTGCAATTATATTTATAAAATGTTATAATACCACGGTAAAGACGCACGCATATGAATAATCTTAAATCACGGTTCGGGTGTCTTGCTTAAAAGATGAACCGATGACACATATGCGGTGGATATAACAAAAGGAGGATTTTTACAATGGGCGTTGTATCTATGAAACAATTATTGGAAGCGGGTGTTCACTTTGGACACCAAACAAGAAGATGGAATCCTAAAATGGATGAATACATCTTCACAGAAAGAAACGGTATCTACATCATTGACTTGCAGAAAACCGTAAAGAAACTTGAAGAAGCATACCTTTTCATCAGAGAAGTTGCTGCTAACGGCGGAAATGTTCTTTTTGTAGGAACAAAGAAGCAAGCAGGCGATTCCGTTAAGGAAGAAGCTGAAAGAGCAGGAGCTCACTATGTAAATGCAAGATGGCTCGGCGGTATGATGACAAACTTCAAGACAATTCAAACAAGAATTAAAAGACTTGAACAACTCCGTCAAATGGAAGAAGACGGCACATTTGACCGTTTGCCAAAGAAAGAAGTTGTTAAACTTGAACTTGAAATCGAAAAGCTCGAAAAGTTCATGGGCGGTATTAAGAACATGGACAAACTCCCGGGAGCTTTGTTCGTAGTTGACCCACGCAAGGAAAAGATTGCTGTTGCAGAAGCTCACAAACTCGGTATACCCGTTGTTGCTATCGTTGACACAAACTGTGACCCTGACGAAGTAGACTATGTAATCCCAGGTAATGATGATGCTATCCGTGCAGTTAAGCTTATTGCTTCCGTTATGGCTGACGCTATCATCGAAGGAAGACAGGGCGAAGAAACCGCTGAAGCTGCAGCTGCTGAAGCAGAAGAAACAGATGCAGAATAATTAGGTTAATAAAAATGCCCGAACACTAAAAGCTGCTCGGGCTTTTTCATTATTAAACTTTATTAAAATTTAAAATTTTTATATAAATGGAGGAAAATAAAATGGCATTTACAGCTAAAGACGTACAAGCTCTCAGAGCTGCTACAAACTGTGGTATGATGGACTGCAAGAAGGCTTTGACAGAAGCTGACGGCAATATGGAAAAAGCAATTGAATTATTGCGTGAAAAGGGATTGGCTGCTGTTGCTAAAAAGGCAGGCAGAGTTGCTGCAGAAGGTGTTGTATTGGCTAAATATGACGAAGCTAAGAAAGTTGCAGCTATTATCGAAGTAAACTCCGAAACAGACTTCGTAGCTAAAAACGAATCTTTCCTTAAATTCGTTGAAGACTGTGCAGATGTTATTATTGAACAAAACCCAGCTGATTTAGATGCTCTTATGGCTTGCAAATCCGGCGAATTTACAGTTGAAGAAATGCTTAGAGAAAAAGTTCTCGTTATCGGTGAAAACCTCAAGATCAGACGTTTTGTTCGTGAAGAAGGCGACATTGCAACTTATATCCATGCAGGCGGTAAGATAGGTGTTATGGTTAAGTTTGAAACAAATGCCGGCGGCAAACCTGAATTTGTAGAACTCGGAAAAGACATTGCTATGCAAATTGCTGCTATCAACCCTGCATACCTTTGCAAAGAAGAAGTTCCTGCTGAAGTTATTGCAAATGAAAAAGAAATTCTTATGGCTCAAATTCAAAACGATGAAAAGCTCAAGAACAAACCTGCACAGGTTATGGAAAAAATGGTTGAAGGTAAAGTTGGTAAATACTACAAGGAAAACTGCCTCATTGAACAAGCATTTGTTAAAGATGACAAAGTAAGTGTGGGCGAATATGTACAATCTGTTGCAAAGAATTTGGGCTGCAACATTAAGATTCTTTCTTATGTGCGTTTTGAAAAGGGCGAAGGTATTGAAAAGAAAGAAGACAATTTTGCTGACGAAGTTGCAAGCATGATAAAGTAATTTTAAAATAAAATTTATAAAGCAGGGGGATTTCCTCTGCTTTTTTTATGCTGTATTAATATTTTACAATAAATTTTAAAATAATATAATAAAACAACCTTTTAAAAATTATATTTTTTTGATATAATAAATAAAATATTACATAAGAGGTGTTTTGATTTGATTTTTTCAGCATATATCAGCAATATAAATATTATAATTGCTGTTTTTGAGAAAGATGAAATGATTTTCAGTGCCAAAATTTCCTCAAAATCCTACTTTACCGAAGATCAGATTGCCATGGAAATATTGGAGCTTTTCAGATTTTACAAGGTAGATGCAGAAAAAATAAACCATGGTATAATCGCTTCTGTAGTGCCTGCTTTGACTGTAAAAATAGAGAAAGCTTTTCAGAAAATATGCAGCGGCAAAATTTTTACGGTAGGTCCCGGTACCAAAACAGGACTTAATATAAGACTTGATTCTCCCTCGGAGCTTGGTGCAGATTTTGTCTGTAGTGCGGTTTATGCCAAAGAAAAATACCCTCTGCCTTTGATAATTATTGATGTATCCCATACAATGAAAATTTCTGCTTTGGATAAAAAAGGGAATTTTTTGGGTGGTTCTATTATGGCAGGCCCCCAAATGTGTGCAGATGCACTTTCATCAGGAACAGCACAGCTGCCCCATATATCGGTTTACAAGCCGGGCTTGCTCATAGGAAAGAATACTGTTGAATCTATGAAATCCGGGATTATTTACGGTTCTGCTGCTATGCTTGACGGTATGATAGAAAAATACAGGGAAGAAATGAAGGAAGAGGATTTAACCGTTATTGTTTCCGGTGAAAACTCCGGAGAAATTTTACCCTATTTTAAGCATAATGTTATTTTTGAAGAAAATATTATTTCAAAGGGTATGAATATGATTTTAAGCAAAAATATATAGAAAAAATAAACACTAATTTAAAAATCTACTTTACATGAGGCACATAGTATTGTATTATATTAAAGATAGGATATGTTATTTTATTCATCTTTCATGCAAATTAATATGAAGCTATATATCAAAAAAATATAAATATGAAATAGTTATTTTTTTGTCAGCAAAATAACTGTCTGTACTGATAATTTACAGTAAGTCAGTTAGATTCAAATAAAATTATTTTTAAAATTGTATAACCATGAGGAGGAAATGAATATGCTTTTAACTACTACAGAGTATATAAGCGGAAAAGACTTGGAAGTTTTGGGAATGGTAAAGGGAAGCACAATTCAATCAAAACACATAGGTAAGGATATAGGTGCCACTTTTAAAACATTAGTAGGCGGAGAACTGAGTTCTTATACAGATATGATGAATGAGGCACGAGAAATTGCCACTGAAAGAATGAAGAAAGAAGCTGAAGCTATGAATGCTGATGCTATTGTATGTGTAAGGTATTCATCTTCCGCTATTATGCCGGGAGCAGCTGAAGTTATGGCATATGGCACAGCAGTTAAATTTAAATAAAAGAAGATTATGAGAGGATAACAAAACAATGGAACCTAAATATAAAAGAATTCTTCTTAAATTAAGCGGTGAAGCTTTGGCAGGCGACAATAAAATGGGTTATGATTTTAATATTGTAACCGATATTTGCGAAAAAATAAGGGAAGTTTCTAAACAAGGTGCACAGGTTGCTGTAGTTGTAGGTGGCGGAAACTTTTGGAGAGGAAGAAGCAGCGGCAGCATGGACAGAACTACTGCTGACCAAATGGGTATGCTTGCAACAGTTATGAACTCTTTGGCAGTAAAGGATACTCTTAAATCCATGGGACAGGATGCTGTGGTTATGACTTCTGTAAATATGTCGCCTATTGCGGAGCATTTTGTAAAGGATAATGCTGTCCAATACCTTGAAAGCGGAAAAATTGTTATTTTTGGCTGCGGTACAGGCAGTCCTTTCTTCTCAACAGATACAACAGCTGCATTAAGAGCTGCTGAAATCGGTGCAGATGTAATTATGAAAGCTACAATGGTGGACGGTGTTTATGACAGCGACCCCAAGAAAAACCCCAATGCCAAAAAATATGATACTCTTTCTTTCAGCGAGGTTCTGAAGAAGGAACTGGCTGTAATGGACAGTACAGCTGCTTCCATGTGCAGAGATAATAAAATTAAACTTCTCGTTTTCAGCATGGAACAGTCAGAAAACATAGTCAAAGCCATTATGGGTGAAAATATAGGTACATTGGTGGCAGAATAAACTGTAAATAATTTTTTTAAAAATATAAAGAGAGGTAAATAAATATGAATGCTATTTTAAAACCTTATGATGAAAAAATGAAAAAAACTGTTGACAATCTTTCAACAGAATACACAGCTATAAGAGCAGGCAGAGCTAATCCTGCTGTACTCAACAAAGTATTTGTTGATTACTATGGAACTCCTACACCTATAAATCAAATGGCATCTGTTTCTGTAAGCCAGGCTACAACTTTGGTTATTCAGCCATATGACAAAAACAGTCTTAAAGAAATTGAAAAAGCTATCAATATATCCGATATAGGAATTAACCCAAATAATGATGGCAGTGTAATTCGCCTTGCTTTCCCACCTATGACAAGTGAAAGAAGAAAGGAACTTTGCAAGGAGATTTCAAAGTATGCAGAAGAAGCCAAAATTGCTGTAAGAAACTGCAGACGGGATGCTAACGACAAGATTAAGGCTGCCAAAAAGAACAATGAAATTACAGAGGATGATCAAAAGAGTTTGGAAAAGGAGATCCAAGACCTTACAGATAAATACTGCAAAGAAATAGATGTAATTTCTGCGGATAAAGAGAAAGAAATAATGGAAATCTAGCATTATTAAAATATCAGATTAACTTCCGTCGGAATATTTCGGCGGAAGTTAATCTGTAATGATACGGAGGTAAACAATGGCTGAAAATTCTGATTTGATAATACCTCGCCACATAGCCATTATAATGGATGGAAACGGCAGATGGGCTAAAAAAAGAGCATTGCCCAGAACAATGGGTCATAAAAAAGGTGCAAAAGTTTTTACCGAAACTGCCAAAAACTGCAAAGAACTGGGTGTGGAATACCTGAC
>JAHHUA010000117.1 GCA_020024235.1 Oscillospiraceae bacterium | reverse complement strand
ATGCTAAAGTTATTTAATATTTGTTCGATATAGTCTATGAGAGTGAAACAAAGGGAACTAAAAACATCGCGCGGGTTTTTAATTTCCCTTTGGATTCACAAATCGCAAAAATAAATTTATAAAAGAGGGGTAAAGGATTACACCCTCATAAAATCAAGGAGGAAAATTATTATGCGTATTCAACACAACATTGCAGCTCTTAACGCTCATGCTAAACTTGGTGTAAACCAAACTGCTCAATCCAAGAACCTCGAAAAATTGTCTTCCGGTTACAGAATTAACCGTGCAGGCGATGACGCTGCAGGTCTTGCTATTTCCGAAAAAATGAGAGGTCAGATTCGTGGTCTTAACATGGCTAACAAGAACGCTCAAGACGGTATCTCCCTTATCCAAACAGCTGAAGGCGGCTTGCAGGAAACTCACGACATTCTTCAAAGAATGAGAGAACTGGCTGTTCAGTCCGCTAACGGTACATACCAGGACGAAGTAGACCGTGAAAACATCAACAAGGAAGTTAACGCTCTTAAATCCGAAATCGACAGAATTTCCACATCTACACACTACAACGGCATTAACCTTCTTGACGGTTCTTTGTCTGCAAACAAAAAAGTAGGCGGAACAGCCGATGTTAAGCTTTCTATGGCTTGCGGTGCTGCATATGCAAAAGAAGCTGCTACAAAGGGCAAGTTCGTATTTGGTGATGGTAAAGTTTTCGGCGGTACTGCAAACGGTGCTAACGATGTAACTATTGCTGCAAAAGATAAGTTTGAAGTTAATATTCACTACGAAGATGAAAGCGGAAAGCTTATTGAAAAGAAAATTAATCTCACAGTTTCCGATGACGGTAAGTCCATATTGACAGACAACGGTGTTGCAATTAAATCTAAAACCAATGGTACTGTAGCAGATACTTTCGTAGAATCAGATCTTATGAAGGGCATTGCAGAATCTTTGTCTAGAGATAAGGATTTCTCAGAGAAGTTCAAGGTAACCACAGATGGTACAACAAATGCAATTGTAATTGAAAACAAAGAAGCCGGTGCAGCTACCCATAAGGTAAGAGATATTTCCTTCGTATCTGGAGATGGTAAGAAAGCTAAGAATGTTACACTTGATGCCCAAAACAGTGCAGCAGGTAACGATTCTTATGTTAAGATTGACACAACTGACGCTGGTGCTGTATCCAAGATGAAGGTTTTCTCTGCTGACACTACCAAAGGTACAACTACTGACTTGAATGATGCTATTTTTGAAATAAACGGCAAGAAATTTGCATTCGTTGGTGCAGATACAGATGCTGCCGAAATGCTCAACAAGTACGGTGTTCACACTGTAAATGCTGTAGCTAATGCTAAAAAAATTGATAATGCAGAAGCAGCAGCTATGGCTGAAGTTATCAAGCAAGAAACAGGTCTTGATGTTACCGCTGATACTGGTGTAATCTCCATTAAGAGCAATGCTGAAAGAACAGTTAAGGGCGGCGAAGGTTTGACATTCCAAATCGGTGCTAACGGCGTTAAGGACCAGAGAGTTTCCCTCAATGTTGAAGATATGTCCTCTAAGGGTATCGGCGTAGACAAGATTTCTCTCCATGACAGACCATCTTCTAACGATGCTATCGATATTATCGACAAAGCTATCAACATTGTTTCCGGTACAAGAGCTGACCTTGGTGCTCTCCAAAACAGACTTGAACACACAACAAAGAACTTGACAACAACAGCTGAAAACCTCCAAGCTGCTGAAGCTCGTATCAGAGACGTAGATATGGCTAGAGAAATGATGGAATTCACAAAGAACAACATCCTCTCTCAAGCTGCTCAAACAATGTTGGCTCAAGCTAACCAACAACCACAAGGTGTTCTCCAACTCTTGCAGTAATTGTAAAAGTCAGAACAAACTTAAAGCTGCATAATGCAAGCGTAGTGCATTATACATATATAAAAGACAGGGTTTTTACCCTGTCTTTTTTTGTGCAGAAAAACATAAAAAAAATCCCCTCATATAAGAGGGGAAAAAGGATTTAGTTAAGTTGTCCGCAACAACGTTTATATTTTTTGCCACTGCCACAGGGACAGGGGTCATTTCTGCCGATTTTTTTACTGGTTACGGGTACAGAACCTTTTGTATAAAGAGCATTAATTTCCAAAGGTGTGTAACCACGGTTTTCCCATATACGGGAATTGTTGTAAATACCCATGTAAATTCTGAAAAATTTGTTTATATCATTTTGGTCAAATACAATATGATATTGCTCCAAATAATAGATAATATCCTGATAATTGCAGTTGATTCTAGCCATAAGAGCTATTTCTTCAGTCAGTTCATCGGCGATATTTTTTTCCAAATTTGCACAATTACATAAAAACACGGACATATCACGGCAAAATGGGGTTTTGTCAAAATACATATCGTCAGAATAGAGAATAAGCTGTTTTTTGTCAGGAATATAATAGGGTTTGTTATTCTGAGCGGAAAGAAGATTTTCCACATCACCTTCATTTACAAAAAGGCTTTCACTTACAATGCGTTTATAATAATCCTGGGGAACATAATAGCAGTCAATAGCATATTTACTGCATTCAATGGCATAATCCAGGTCGTCCTGAGTGATATTGCTGTTATTTTGACTGTTGTAAATTTCGATAATTTTTTCGTAAGGCACAATCCCCCAAAGTTCGGTGAGAGCACGGCAATATGTAATAATACTGCGGAAAAAATTATATTTTTGCTCAAAATCAGGGGTAAAAATATTTTTAAATTCCTGTTTTATATCAGCAGCAATTAAAATTTCATTGGTTTTATTGTCCATACATCCAAAAGAATTGCGGACAATTTGTAAATATTCCATATTTTCTGCGCCATTGACGGAATATACATCATTTCTCATACATTCAGTCAAATGATTATTCATAGAAATAACAATTTTTTCAAAGGTATCTTTATCAAAAATATTGTTGTTAATAAAATCCACCATCTGTGATTTTTTAAATTTGCTGTAGCCACGAAAATCATATCTTCTGCAAATTTCCGTAAGCTGTGACATATTAAAATTTTCCAGTATGTCTTTATAATTTATTTTTTTTATTTTAGTCAATTAAAAGTCCTCCTGAGTTTTTTATAATGCTGTGCACTTTATTTTACCACAAATTATGCCGATATGCAAAAGAATTTTGTCAATTTAAAAGTTTTGCCCCATTAATTTCCACAGAAATAAGGTTTCGGCTGCCTTTTATATTTTCGCCGTGAAAATCGCTGCCTGCTGTGGTAAAAAGCCCATATTTTTCAGCTAAATTTAAAAGATAAGTGGTTTCATCATCACTGTGGTCAGGGTAATAACATTCAATGCCATCTAAACCATAATCAACCAGCTTATAAATAAATAAATTAAGTTCATTTGCGGGCAGTTTTAACTGCATGGGATGTGCCAAAACCGCCTTACCTCCCGAACGGTGAATAATATCTATACATTCCTGGGCACTGTATTTAAAACGCTCAATTTTTTGAAATTCATCGGTGTCCAAATACTTTTGAAAAGCTTCGTTCACAGAGTTTACATAGCCCTTTTTCACCATTACCAGTGCAAAATGAGGGCGTGCAATAAGGTCACTGCCGGCCTCTGATTCCACTTCATCGGCAGTGATTTTGATACCATGTTTGTTCAGGTAATCAATAATGCGAAATTTACGCTCCATTCTGGATTTTTGCAGGACATCACAGGCTTTTGTCATAATTTCACTGTTTATGTCAAAATTATATCCTAAAATATGCAGATGAGAGGCCTCTTTAGAACCAAATTCAATCCCTGAAATAAACTTTAATGTAAATTCATTCTGATGAGCAAAAACAATTTTAGACCCATTTACAGTGTCATGGTCGGTAATTGCAAAAAGTTCAATTCCTGTTTCTTCTGCTTTTTTTACAAGTTCCAAGGGATTATATTGACCATCGGAGGCAGTGCTGTGGGTATGAAGATCAGCTTTCATAATATCCTCCTAAAATAGTTTTAAGATATTTTCACAGGAAAACTCAGGATTTTTTCTCAGCTGGGAAATAAGCAGTCGAATATTTTCATTACTGTATTCAATTTCTTTACTCCAGTATTTTACATTATTAATGCGGTTATGCTCAGTAAATTTACCGTTTTGCAGCCAAACCAAAATATCCATGTTTTCCACAAACCACAGGTTTATAAGTGAAAAAGCTATTTTTGACTGTAAATTTCCGTCATATAAAGCTTTCATGTAATATCTGTACAATATATATGTGAGGAATTTTTCATAGTCATAGAAATTTTCACCGCAGTAATTTATAAATTCTTCTTTTCTATTTATAATTTCAGGTAAATTTTCTTTGAGTTTGTTTATTAAAACAGGATAATTTTCATCATATGGTTCACATTTTTCAAAAAGACAAATAAGTTTTTCTGCAACTTCCATTTGAGTTAAATTTACAGTTTTATCGACTTTAATTTCCTCAAAAAATTTGTTTTGCACTGCTTTTCCAAAATTTATTAAATTAATTATACATTCAGTAAAACTGTTTTTCCTGTCTTTAATTAGTTTAAAGGCAATATTTCGGGTTTCTACCACGGATTTTATGTATTGGTTGTTGTCATCTTCACCATCATCATAAGTTAAAAATTCTAAGGAATCTTTATTTTCAAACAGCAATCGACAAGCTTCCTCACAGCACAGTCCAAGACCCATATCAGTGTAGTTTTCGTACCATTCATAAAATCTGGGATGTTCACAGCAAATATCACATAACATATCTTCCCCACAGTTTAATATGATTTCACACAGGTTGTCTTTATTTAGAAATGGACAGCGCTCATGTTCCGCCAATTTGAAATAAAAGTCTTTGCCGTTATATCCTATATTATCTTTAAGTTTTTGTGAAAAATCACCTGTAATACAGTCATATTTACTTTTAGTATTTTCATCTATGTCAATTTCCCACCCAATACAGCAGTTGTCAGTACATTTGGAGGAAATACATTTAAAATTATCATAAAAATCGGGTTTTATAGTAATCATTGTATACTTGTCCTTACATTATATATTTTTGTACATAGATACAGATATGTTGTGTTTTATTATAATTTTTTGTGTATTTAAGATTATAAAGTCAGCATCTGTTTTTGTCTTAGATATTATAGGATAGTTCCTTTTAAAAGTTAAATCTCAAAAATGGTTTTAATTTTTTTCCTCGTTATTTTCGGATTGCTCAATGTTTTCTTTAGTATCCGGATTTTTTGATTCAGATTCTTGTACAGGTTCTGAAATTTCAGAAACTGATGCTGTAATTGCTTTTTCTTTTACAGCATTTTCT
>JAHHUA010000116.1 GCA_020024235.1 Oscillospiraceae bacterium | reverse complement strand
ATATGAGATGAAACAAATTAATTGGTAATAATGCATTTATATGCTTGTATAAATTTGTGCACTATTATTGTATAAAAATGGCTGTTAAACCTTGCTTTTAAACCAAATTTATATTATAATAAAAACAGTAAATGAGTGAAATGATTTTTTCATTTAAAATTCCTTTTATTATAGCCTCCCCTTTGTAAGGTTTCGCCTGAATAATTCGGGCGAAACCTTTTTTCTTTTCTTATAAAAAAAACCCGCTCCATCAGCGTGAACGTGAAAAAGTAAAATGAAAGCAGACACTTTTCGTGCCTGCTTTTACTTTACAACTTCAAATCAGCGGAGCGGTTAATTTATGTATATTAATTAAAGACCTTTTTGAACTGCCTTAACCTCTTCCCAGTCCTTCATAAAACGGTCAATTCCGTTTGTTGTCATTGGGTGGTCAATACAGGATTTAAGAACCTTGTAAGGAACTGTTGCTATATCGCAGCCTGCCAAAGCAGCATCATTAAGGTGGGTTTGATTTCTGATGCTGGCAGCAATGATTTCTGTTTCAATCCCGTAGTTTTGGAATATAGCGGAAATTTGTTCAATAAGTTCCGCACCGTTGTGGCCGATGTCATCGAGTCTTCCCATAAAAGGACTTACGAATGTGGCACCTGCTCTTGCAGCCAAAAGCGCCTGCATAGGGGAGAAAATAAGTGTAACATTTGTCTTAATTCCAAGCTTTGAAACAATGGAAACGGCTTTTAGACCTTCGGCACACATAGGAATTTTAACAACAATATTTTTGTGAATTTCATGGAGTTTTTTAGCTTCTTCTACCATTGTATCGCAGTCAAGGGAGATAACTTCTCCGGAAATAGGGCCATCAACAATAGTTGTAATTTCCTTGATAACTTCTTTAAGGTCCTTGCCTTCCTTGGCAATCAGTGAGGGGTTTGTAGTAACTCCGCAGATTACACCCCAGGTTGCTGCTTCTCTGATTTCGTCTACATTAGCTGTGTCGATAAATAATTTCATGTGATTTTCCTCCGTAATAATTATTTATTATTATCAATATGTACGTCAAGCTGATTAAATGGAATGGAAATTCCCTTTTCATCAAATGCTTTTTTCACCTGTTCGTACATATAAAAATGCAAATCCCAATAATTTTCGCTCTTTACCCAAACACGAAACTGAATATCTATGGAGCTTGAGGAGTGAGCACATACTCTTGCAAAGGGTTCAGCAGGTTCATGAAGAATAAGACCGCTTTTTTCAGCTGTATCCAGTATAATTTTTTCGGCTTTTTCAAAATCGTCCTTATATCCTACGGAAAATTTAATATCAAGTCTTCTGATAGGTTCTTTTGAGTAATTTGTTATTTGAGCTTTAGCTACATCTGAGCTTGGAAGATATATGATTTTGTTGTCCACGGTTTTCAGCATGGTATGGGCTATGCCTATTTCGCTAACTGTACCTGAATATCCGCATACATCTACAAAGTCGCCTACTTCAAAAGGCTTGGTGAAAAGTACAGTCATACCTCCGGCTAAGTTTGCAAGACTGTCCTTTACCGCTAGTGAAACTGCAAGACCTACAGCACTTAATACAGTAACCAAAGATGTGGCTTTTACAAGTCCCGACATTTCAAGACAGCTCATACCCAAAAGCACTGTCAGTGTGATTTTGGCAAGGCTTAAAATAAAAGCATGAAAAGAAATGTCAATTTTAAGTTTGGTAAGCCATTTTTTCAGCGGTTTTTGCAGAGCTTTAATGATGAAATATCCAATAAAAAATACTATCAGTGCAAAAATTATGGAAGTTAATTTATTTTGTGCACTGCGTATAATTGTTTCAAAATAGCTTAAATTAAAATCGTTATTCGGCAATATTATCCCCTCCTGACAAATCTAAGGGTAATTATATAATATTTTTGGCATAATATCAAGTAATTAAATTAAAAAGAGAAATTGGATGGGATAAAAAATATAATTATATATTGATATAAAAAAATATTGTGATAAAATAATATCGGAAAATTAATAATAATTACAAAGGATAAACCGAAAGGGGAAAATTTATGCAGCATATTATAGAAGAAGCATATGATTATACTAAAAAATGGCTTGGAAAGGGTAAAGCCGCCGACTATATCCCCGAACTTGCCAAGGCTGATATAAATGATTTGGCTATATGTATTACTGATTTGGGCGGAAGAACCGAATCAGTGGGAGAAAGCAAGAAAAAATTTACAATGCAAAGTATTTCAAAATTAATTATACTCATAACCGCTCTTAAAGATGTGGGTTTTGATGAGGTATTTAAAAGAGTGGGAATGGAGCCTACGGGAGATCCTTTTAACTCCATAATAAGATTGGAAACCATGACCAGCAAACCCATGAACCCCATGATTAATGCGGGAGCTATTTCCGTTACCACTTGCATAAAAGGGCAAAATGCCCAGGAAAGATTTGAAAAAATAAGGGAAACAGCTTCAGTCCTTTTGGGCAACCCTGACATCACATACAATAAAGATGTATATAAATCCGAAACTGCTACAGGACACAGAAACAGAGCTTTGGCTTATATGATGCTTTCCAGCGGAATTTTTGATGGCTCTGTTGAAGAACATTTGGAGGTTTATTTTAAAGCCTGTTCCATGATGGTAAACTGTGAAGAACTGAGCCTTATGGGTGCAGTTTTGGCAAATGACGGAGTTTCCCCTATAAACGGAAAGCTTTTGA
Source organism: Oscillospiraceae bacterium (assembly GCA_020024235.1). Taxonomy (GTDB): domain Bacteria; phylum Bacillota; class Clostridia; order Oscillospirales; family Ruminococcaceae; genus JAHHUA01. Next base: position 2,743 of record JAHHUA010000116.1, on the reverse strand, counting down.
TTGAACCTTTTCATAACAGAGTTGTTCGTTCGCTTATGACAACCTGCGGAATGTATGATGCCTCCGGAGAATTTGCAATGAGAGTGGGTATACCTGCCAAAAGCGGTGTTGGAGGCGGAATCATGGGAGCTGTTCCCAGCCGTATGGGTATTGCGGTTTATTCTCCTGCTTTAGATGAAAAAGGCAACAGCTACTGTGGAATAAAAGCTATGGAATATATATCTTCCGTACTTGATCTGAGTATATTCTAGTTTTATAAAACAGATATAATTATAAATAACAGAAATGGGTTGATAAATTGGAAGGCTTAATAAAAAAAGCGTTGGAGCTGGGAGCTGCCGACGCTAAAATAATAAATACTTCGGATTTGAGGTTTGACGCCATATTCCGCAAATACTGTGAAGATGATAAATGCGGGTTTTACGGCAGAAACTATATGTGCCCTCCTGACATAGGAACAGTGGAAAGATTAAGAGAAAAAGTTCTGTCTTTCAAAAAAGGAGTATTTTTCCAGACAATATCCCCCATAAACGGATTTTCCGACAAAGAAGGTTTGGAAGAATCCGCCTTAAGACACAATAACCTGGCAAATGACATAAAAAATTATTTAAAGACCCAAGGCTTTGAAAAAATACTGGCTTTGGCTACAAAATGCCGCTACTGTCCGGAATGCTGCAAGGTAAACGGAGAGGCGTGTATACATCCTGATATGGCAGTGAGCTGTTTATCCGCTTACTGTATAGATGTTATTGATATGGCCAACAAACTTTCCATGGAATATAAAACGGGGGATACTAAAATAGCCTATTTCGGGTTGGTGATGTTTAAATAAAGCTAGGATTTATCACCGGGCTTAAAAATAAGTGCCATAACCAAACCGAAAAATATTGCGGCGGTAATACCTGCAGAGGCGGAAGTTACCCCTCCTGACAAAATACCAAAAGCACCTTTTTCTGCCACAGCGGTTTTAACACCTTTGGCAAGCAAAGCACCAAAGCCTGTCAAAGGGACAGTGGCTCCTGCTCCTGCAAATTCTATAAGAGGCTGATAAAGTCCCAAACCACCTAAAATAACTCCTGCTACTACGAATGATACCAAAATTCGGGCAGGAGTTAATTTTGTATAGTCAATTAGAACCTGTCCTATGGCACAAATGACTCCTCCAACCAAAAACGCTTTAAGATATTCAAATAAAACTTCCATTTATATCAGCTCCTTATTGTCGTTGCCTGAAAAATACACCAAATGAGCTATTCCCGGAATGGCTTCGCCCTGTTGTATGCTGGTAGTGCTTAAAAGTGCGCCTGTAGCTACAAAAAGTACATTTTTTAGATTTCCTTTTCTTATAGCGGGCAGAATATATGAACTTAATATGGAGGCACAGCACCCACAGCCTGAACCGCCTGAATGAACGTCCTGTTTTTCTATGTCATAGATGAGTACACCACAGTCGGCGTGGTTATTTATAATGGAATAACCCTCTCTTTCCATAAGTTCGTTTAAAAGTTTACTGCCTATAACCCCTAAATCCCCTGTGATAATCATATCATAGGCAGAGGGGGCAGTCATTGTGTCACTGAAGAAATGGCAAAGAGTTTTTGCGGCGGCAGGTGCCATGGCGGCACCCATGTTGTTGGCGTCCTTTATGCCCAAATCCTCAATAGTGCCTATGGTAACAGCTTTTACAAAGGGGGAAACCTGATTATTTTGAGCTAAAATTACAGCACCTGCACCTGTAACCGTCCATTGTGAGGAGGGGGGACGGACACCGCCGTATTCCAGGGGAAAACGATACTGTCTTTCGGCGGAACAAAAGTGAGAAGATGTTACAGCCAAGGCTTTTTTAATGACACCGCCCTCCAGCAAAAGGGAACTTACGGCTATGCTTTCCGCCATGGTGGAACAGGCACCGTATATGCCAAGATAGGGTATGCCAAATTCACGCAAACCGAATGTTGAACCTGTGCACTGATTTAATAAATCCCCGGCTAAAACCAGGTCAATGTCTTTTTGGGAGAGTTTTGCTTTTTCCAGGGCTTTGTTTGCGGCATCTTTCTGCATACGGCTTTCGGCTTTTTCCCAGGTTTGTTCACCGAATGCGGTATCTTCGCAGAGTATATCAAAGTATTTTGCAAAAGGTCCCTGACTTTCCTTTTTTGATGCCACTGACGCATAGGACAAAACAGAGGGGCAATCCTCCATTATATATGTGGAAAAACCTTTTTTATATACCATAATTACCCCTCCTTAATATAATCCGAAAAGATATATAATAATACCATAAATCACAGAGGCGGATATACCGTATACAAGTACAGGCCCTGCAATTATAAACATTTTGGCACCAAGCCCCAAAACCAATCCCTCGCTTTTAAATTCAAGGGCGGGTGAGGTAATGGCATTGGAAAAGCCCGTGATAGGTACCAAAGTGCCGGCTCCTGCGTATTTTGCCAGGTTGTCAAATACATTAAGTCCAGTGGCTAAGGATGCCAAAAAAACCAAAGTTACCGACGCACAGCCGTATGCCATGTCTTTTTCCATGTTAAGGGAGGTGTAAAGATTGTAAAACAGTTGCCCCAATGTACAAATTGCCCCACCCACCAAAAAAGCCATAGGTATGGTTTTGGCGGATTTAGATGGAGGAGATGCTTTTTTCACAAGCTGTGAATATTCGTTATCAGTCATTGTCTAAACCTCTTTTTATTGTTTTATTTTATTGTTACCGAAAAAAGGGGCTTTAAAC
>JAHHUA010000115.1 GCA_020024235.1 Oscillospiraceae bacterium | reverse complement strand
GTGTTAAATACAGTTGTTAGAGTTTCTGAAAACACCCATTTTTTTATGAGCAATTTGATTTTTTTATATTATTTACTGGCTTTGTTCTTTGGGGAAAAACATTTGAAGTTCTATGGGATAATGCAAAACAACTTGCAAAAAAGATATAAAAAAGTTGATTTTTCCTCTTGATTTTCAAGAAGAAAAGGTTTATCATAAAGCTATAAAGTGTTTGCCATTCATATACACTTTTTATCTTAAAATTCATTTAGTAAAATTTAATACAAAAGGAGAGAATTACAATGAACGATAACAAAATGTGGGCACTTGTAAAAGAATCAGCAGCTCCAGGTCTTGCTCTTAAAAGAGTAGACATTCCTCAGGTAGGTACAAATGATGTTAAAATCAAAATACACAAAACAGCTATTTGCGGAACAGACGTACATATCTATCAATGGAATGAATGGGCACAACATACAATCGCTGTAGGTCAAACTGCTGGCCATGAATATGTTGGTGAAATTGTTGAAGTAGGTTCAGGTGTAGAAGGCTTTAAAGTAGGAGACATTGTTTCCGGAGAAGGTCACATCACATGCGGTTCCTGCCGTAACTGTATGGAAGGACACAAGGAAAACTGCAAAAATGCTAAAGGTGTAGGTGTAAACCGCAACGGCTGCTTTGCTGAATATCTTGTAATTCCATCTTCTAATGTATGGCCAACAAATCCTGATATTCCAGAAGAAATGTACGCTATTTTTGACCCATACGGAAATGCAACACACACTGCTCTTTCCTATAACCTTTTGGGTGAAGATGTACTTATCACAGGTGCAGGTCCAATAGGTATTATGGCAGCTGCTATTGCTAAGTTCTCCGGTGCAAGACATGTTGTTATTACAGACTTTAACCAATACCGTCTTGACCTTGCCAAGAAACTCGGTGCTACAAGAACAGTAAACCTTAAAGACGAAAAAATTTCCGATGTTATGAAAGAAATCGGCATGACAGAAGGATTCGATGTTGGTTTGGAAATGTCCGGTGCAGGTCCTGCTCTTAATGATATGATTGCAAACATGAGACATGGCGGAAATATTGCCCTTCTCGGTATCCAGGCTCCCGGCACAGGTGTAAACTGGGAAACAATTATCTGGAACGGTCTTAATATTCGCGGTATTTACGGACGTAAGGTTTGGGATACATGGTACAAGATGACAACTATGCTTCAATCCGGTCTTGACATATCTGATATTATCACACACAGACTTAACATCAAAGACTATAAAAAAGGATTTGACGCTATGATTTCCGGTGAATCCGGCAAGGTTATTCTCAACTGGGAAGATCTTGACAAATTGGAAGCACAGTCTCAGGACTGCTAGTTTTTAAAAAGCATATTATATTATCAGAAAGGGTTGATTATAAATGGCACGTAAAAATGATATTTTAAGCATTTATACAAAAGAAGTAGAAGATATTAAGGCAGCTGGACTTTTTAAGGGTGAAGTTCCGATAGTTTCCCCTCAAAGCGCAAAAGTAAAGCTTGAAGACGGCAGAACAGTTATTAATATGTGTGCTAATAACTACTTGGGTCTTGGCGACAATCAAAGACTTATTGATGCTGCTAAGAAAACATATGACGAAAGAGGATACGGTGTTGCTTCTGTTCGTTTCATCTGCGGTACACAGGATATTCATAAGAAACTGGAAAAGAAAATTTCAAGCTTCCTTGGAACAGATGACACTATTCTTTACTCCTCCTGCTTTGATGCTAATGGTGGTTTGTTTGAAACAATCCTTACAGCTGATGATGCTGTAATCAGTGATGAACTCAACCATGCTTCCATTATTGATGGTGTACGTCTTTGCAAAGCAAAGAGATACAGATACAAGAACAACAACATGGAAGACCTTGAAGCTAAACTCAAGGAAGCTGATGAAGCAGGTGCTAGAGTTAAGCTCATTGCTACAGACGGTGTTTTCTCCATGGATGGTATTATCTGCAACCTTAAAGGTGTTTGTGATTTGGCAGACAAATACAATGCTCTTGTAATGGTTGACGACAGCCATGCAGTTGGTTTTGTAGGAAAACATGGTCATGGTACAGCTGAACACTGTGGTGTAGAAGGCCGTGTAGATATTATTACAGGCACTTTGGGTAAAGCTCTCGGTGGTGCTTCCGGCGGTTACACAACAGGTCGTCAGGAAATTATTGATTTGCTCCGTCAAAGAAGCCGTCCTTACCTCTTCTCCAACTCTTTGGCTCCAGCTATTGCAGGTGCAAGTATCGAAATGTTCAATATGCTTGAAGAAAGCACAGAACTCCGTGACCGTTTGGAAGAAACAACAGCTTATTACCGTAATCTTCTTGTTGAAAACGGCTTTGACATCATTCCCGGAACACATCCATGTGTACCTGTTATGCTTTATGATGAAGTTACAGCTGCTGAATTTGCTGAACGCATGAGAGCTAAAGGTGTTTATGTTGTTGCATTCTCCTACCCTGTAGTTCCTAAGGGCAAGGCTAGAATTCGTACACAGGTTTGTGCAAGCCATACTAAGGAAGATGCAGACTTCATTGTTAAGTGCTTTAAAGAAGTACGTCATGAAATGGGTCTTGACAAGTAATTGAATTACTGTCTACTCTGTTAAAATAATATAAGAATACCCCACACAATTAATAATTGTGTGGGGTTATTTTTTTAATACAGTTGTTGTTTATGTATGTATCAAAGCCGTCAAAAGTCTTTTTAGAGGTATTTGTTTTTCCTCCACAGTATAAAATTACTTAACTAAAAAAGCTCCCACAAATTTTAAACTTGGGGGAGCCTTTCCATATTAAGATTATTAAATATTGTCAAATCCTCTGCCCAAAACTTCATTGGCACGTCTTGTAATTACAAACACATCAGGGTCAACTTCTTTAATAAGCTTTTTTATTTTTACATACTCTCTGTTACCCAAGATAGTTACCAAAATTTGGCGTTCTTCCCCTGTATATCCACCCTCTGCTTTATATACAGTAAGACCTCTATCCATAGTACGGAGAACAATTTCCTTAATTTTATCGGGTTTACTTGAGATAATAACCATTTCTCTTTTAATATTCCAGCCATCCATAAAAATATTTACACAAACACTGTTGAGAACGCAGCCCAAACCATTAATAATTGCAGTTTCCAAATTATATGTAAATAATGAAGCTATAACAACTACAATATTTGCAATTAAAAGACCTGCTCCCATATCTAAATTAATATATTTTTTTAAAATAGAAGCTATAATATCAGTTCCACCAGAAGATGCATTTTGATTAAAGATAATAGCTACACCAAATGCTGAAATTACAGTACCGCAAACTAAGTTTACAATAATTTCACTGGTTACAGGCTGTTCAAAAACTACTAAATGCTCCCAAATCCAAATTGTAGCAGAAAATGTGAGGTTAGAACATATTGTTTTTCCTCCAAATTCTTTTCCCAAAAGAAAAAATCCCAAAATAAGCAAAGTCATATTAATTATAAGAGAAACCATTGATATAGGCAAATTAATAAAATGGGAAATAATTAAAGCATAGCCTGCTACTCCCCCTATTGTCAGATTTTGAGGAAAGTGGAATACATATAATCCTGATGCAAGCAAAGCTGTTCCCAAAATAACTAAAAGATATTCTTTTATAATACTGTTGTTTTTTTTCATTTTCTAAATTTCCCTTCTGAAAATAATAAATCCTAACAAAAATAAAACTGTATGTAATAAACTAATAAATAATATTTTTAAGTTCTTTAAAATTTTTAACTTCATAATACGGGATTATATTTGAATCATTTAATTCGTTTCTGAAATTAAACCAACAACTGTCAATTTCATAATCCACAGCACCTTTTATATCAGCAGAAAGAGAATCTCCGATAAGTAAAACTCCATTTTTATCTGTTAAATTCAGCTTGTTAAAGGTGTAATCAAAAAATCCTTTCTGTGGCTTGTTAAAACCTGCTTGCTGAGATGTAATTACATCTTCAAAGTATATTCCTGCCACAGAATTTTCAAGCCTCTTTTTTTGTGTTTTTTCCTCACCGTTTGTAACTGCATATATCTTAAAATCCGGCTTTATTTCCTGTAAAAATTCAGCTGCACCATCCACTGTAAAACTGCCCAAAGAAAGATTATTAAGATAAGCTTTATTAAATTTATCAGGCTCTTTTTCTATTTTATAAAATTCAAAAAGTCTGATATATCTTTCCACCATAATTTTATCTCTGGTTTCAAGCCCCTTTTCATGTTTTTGCCACATAACAGTGTTTATTTCCTTATATTTTTGAAACATATCAAAAGAAGCTTTTAAGGAATTATCTGCAAAAGTTTTAAAAAAAGCCTGTTCTTCTGCTTTTTCAAAATCCAATATTGTATTATCCAAGTCAAATAAAAGCACTTTATATTTCATAAATACTCCTTAATTTCATTATTAAAACATTACTGCGTCGAATAATAAATACCCGACGCAATATCAACTTTAAATAATATAAAGTTATGCTTCTCTTATAATACCCATAGGAGTTTGTTCATCTGTTTGTCCTAATGGATTATCTTTAAGAATAGCAGCCACAAAGTTTCTGTCAATATCTTTATGGGAAGCTCCTAAAATCTTACCGCTTAAATCATTTATATCAGTTATTACAACTTTAATTCCACCTAAATTATTTGATATTTCCCTAGCTACACCATCAGGATTTAATGGGCCTAAAACAACATAGTGATTATATGGAGGCAAAGTATAGCTGCATGGTCCATCAATAGATTCAGCTTTATAACCTGCAACCTTATAAAACCAGCCTTTAACTCCAAAAAGTTTTCCCACTGCGGAAACAGCGGCTGCAAACAAAATTCTGACAGTACCACATTCTCTAAGTGCCATTTCCATAGTCTCAGGTATGCCAAGGCCTATACCATATGGTGATTTAGTTACAAATTTAACAAGAAACTTTGCCAATGGACGTGGGTGTATATCTTTCATTGGAATGGCTCTTTTTTGTGTACAGGCGACAATCTTTTCTGTAATAAAAAGTATGTCATCTGGATTCAACAAATCTTTGGCATATTTATCAACAACATCACAAATATTATCAGTATCAGTAATTACATGAGTTTTAATAGGATATCTGTGAAATTGCTTGCCATTTACAGTAATTATATCATTTTTGCCCAAATTTATAGCAAATTCTTCGCTCATAGTTACACTTCCTTCATTATTTTATTACATTAATTATTGTACCACTTTTTCAGAAAATATCAAACATTTTATCTTATAATAATATATTTTTCATTAGTAATGACAGAAAAAAAGACATACAGCTAAGTATGTCTTTTAGATGTGTTGGCAAAGACCTATTTTCCCAGGCAGCTTCCCGCCAAGTATTTTCGGCACGCGTGAGCTTAACTTCTGTGTTCGGAATGGGAACAGGTGGATCCTCAGCGTAATTAATACCAACTATAATATAAGAGAGATACAAAAAGTATCTCTCAAAAGTGTCGGCGAAGACCTATTTTTCCGGGCAGCTTCCCGCCAAGTATTTTCGGC
>JAHHUA010000114.1 GCA_020024235.1 Oscillospiraceae bacterium | reverse complement strand
ATGCAATATTTACCTGTTTTTTATACACTAAATATTTGAAAATAAAAACGGAGGAATTTTATTATGAAAAAGATAATATCACTAATACTTTGCTTTGCTATTGTATTTTCCATGACATCATGCAATGAAAATAATACCAAGGAAAGCAGTAAAACAAATTCCGGTGATACAAAACCTGTAGAAATACCAAATCCATTTACAGAATGTGATACAATTTCAGATGCAGAGAAACTTACGGGATTTACTTTTACTGTACCGGAAAGTATTGAAAACTACGGCAATCCCAAAATCAGAGTTATAAATAATGAAATTATAGAAATTATGTTTATAAACGAAAACGATGATAAAATCACTTTCAGAAAAGCCCAAACAAATGATGATATAAGTGGTGATTATAACAATTACACAGATGAAAAGTCAATAACTGTGGGTGATAAAACCGTTACTTTAAAAGGCAATGACGGTAAAATTATGACTTCTGTATGGAAATATGACAATTTTTCCTACTCTGTTTCTACAGTGGGTATCTCAGAAGAAGAAATGAAGAATTTTATTGATATATGTAAATAAATTTTTTACTTTTTAATTTGACCCTATTTAAATAAATAATATAATTTTTTACTGCATTTTTTTATTTACTTTAAAATTAATTTAACTATAGTTGACAAATTTAGTGAAATAATATAGAATGGATATAGTTAGTATATGCTAACTATATCCATTCTATATTTGTAAATCTATAAAATCTGCATCAACAGGAGGATTAAAATATGTTTAACTACATTGACAAAAACACTTGGTATGGCATTTTAATTCCGTTTTTAGGCACTTCTTTAGGCTCTGCCTGTGTATTTTTTATGAAAAACAAAATGAAACTTTCCATTCAGCGGTCTTTGACAGGTTTTGCCGGAGGTGTTATGGTGGCAGCCTCTGTATGGAGTCTGTTAATTCCGGCTTTGGACCAGTCAGCACATATGGGAAAATTATCTTTTATTCCCGCAGTAGTCGGTTTTTTCATAGGTATATTATTTTTACTTTTGCTTGACCATATAATCCCACATCTGCACATAAACAGCAATCAACCTGAGGGACCCTCCTCAAAATTTAAAAAAACCACTATGCTTGTTTTAGCGGTTACTTTGCACAATATTCCGGAAGGTATGGCAGTAGGTGTAATATATGCAGGCTATTTAACAGGTAATATGGGAATCAGTGCCGCAGGAGCTTTGGCTTTATCTTTGGGTATTGCAATTCAGAATTTCCCGGAAGGAGCTATTATTTCAATGCCCCTTAAATCTGAAGGCATGAAAAAAAGCAAAGCTTTTTATGCGGGAGTTATTTCGGGTATTGTTGAACCTATCGGAGCCATAATTACAATACTTGCTTCACACTTAATTATCCCCGCATTACCCTACTTTTTAAGTTTTGCTGCAGGAGCTATGATTTATGTTGTAGTTGAAGAACTTATTCCTGAAATGTCCCAAGGGGAACATTCCGATATAGGAACAATATTCTTTGCAGTTGGTTTCTGTGTAATGATGACCCTTGATGTAGCTCTTGGATAAAATAAATTATATTTAGAATAAAAAACGGAATGTTATAACCTTAAACTGTAAGGATATAACATTCCGCTTTTTTTATGAATTGCTTTTAGAAGTAACAATTTTCTGATAAATATAAGAAAATCCATATCCAAAGGCAGCACCTATAATATTATTTATAATTCTAAGCCATACAGAAGTTTTAAGTCCGTAAATTTGTGTAGCAATAAGCAATGCTCCAAAACAGTTAATAGCTGTTTTATGTCGGTATTCAGTGCATAATCCCAGTATTATTCCTCCCAATGGTCCAAAAAGTGTATGATATTCAGAGGGTACAATGATATATGCCAAAGCAAAAAGTCCTGAGCCCAGTAAAGCACCGATTATTCTCTGATAAAATTTCTCTCTGGTTTTGGTTATTACATCGGCAGATGAGTAATAAGAGCCCAACAGTGAGGCACAGGCAAATCCTGCCCACATCATTCTTTCCAACTGGAAAAATTCACATATACCAAGTAATAAGCTAACTCCAAGAGCAAGTTGTATCTGCCAAAGACATTTTTTATTTGATAATTTAAATTCTTTTACAATGGATATAAAACGGATATTTTTATTTTTATTATGATGTTTACCATAGTATATAAGACCACAGACAATATATCCAGTAAGTGCCAGCATAAATCTTTGTATCAGCAAATCCCCGCTGACCGGATTTCCCACCAGTAAAATATATGAGAAAGTATACAGCCCACCATTGCCCATATAAGGTTTATCACTGGTTATAACAAGTATAATTAAAACTACTGAAAAATGTACCAAAATCGATAATATTGGTGGCAACATTTCACTTATGGCAGGTCCTGCCACCAACAAAAAGAATACTATAGCCATATTTAAAAGTGAATCTTTAATACAGTAACCAAAGTCCACAAAACGCACACTTAAAAGTATACAAAGAAGAGAAACTGCCAAAACACTGTTTTCCGAACCGAAAAATGATGCAGCAGTAGATATAAGCAATATAGAAAAAATAACTATAAGCACTGAACGCAAAACCATTGCACAGATATATTTATTTTTTTCTTTTTTGGTTTCTGCTTTTTTTATTTTATCTTTTAAAATACTGGGGTCCATTTGTAAGCTCTCATAAAAACTCATAATAATTACCTCTGGTCAATCATTTTTATTTTCACTGTCTACCACCTGTGAAATAAGTTCAAAAAGTCTGTCAAAATCATCTCCCATATTCCTTTTAAGTTCATAAAAAGGCTTTAAGATACGACTTTGATTTTCTTTTAACATCTTTATTCCTTCATCTGTAAGAGAAAGAATATAGCTTCTTTCATCAGTGGGATGTTTTTCTTTTTTTATACATTTTTTAAAGTAAAGCTGTTTTAATAATCTGCTGACAGCTTCTTTTTTCATGCCGCTTTGTCGGCTCAGGTCATTTAAAGTACTTTCCGGACAAATAAATATCATTGTGAGTATTTCCAGTTCACCGGATGTAAGAGAATTATTTTGCCCCTGAGGCATAAACATTCTCACAAAATGCTGTAGTTGATGTCTGTATGAAAGCATTTTCAGCCATTCCTGTTTTATTATAAGCCCCTCCTCACCATAAAACAAGTTAACAATGTTAATTGTATATGTCATTATACATTATGTCAATAATACTTGAGAAAACTTCCTTTTAATTTACAAAAAATTTAATTATATAATAACAATTATTCTTTTTTTCAGAAAATTTTCAGTATACTCTAAAATATCCCTTAATTTTAATTTAATTTTATTTACCTATTGACATGGTAGGTAAATCGTGGTATTATAAGTATACAAATTAAGTAGGTTTTGTTTCATCATATATTAACCTCATCTTAATTTCAAATCTTAAAACCATACATATTTTTACTATAAAAAGAAAGGAAGTCTTATATGCATATTTACGCAGATAATGCTGCCACCACAAAAATGAGTTCCACTTCCATTAATGCGATGCTGCCATATTTGGATAATATTTACGGAAATCCCTCCAGCCTGCACTCAGCAGGACAAAAAGCCAATGAAGCACTTTGCGCTGCAAGGTCAAAAATAGCAGAAATTATAAACTGCAGCCCCAATGAAATTATTTTTACCTCCGGTGGCAGTGAAGCAGACAATCAAGCTATTATTTCCGCTGCTAAACTAGGTGCTGCCAAAGGCAAAAAACATATAATTTCAACAGCATTTGAACATCACGCTGTTTTGCACACATTAAAGAAGTTAGAATCAGAGGGTTATGAAATCACCCTGTTAGATGTACATGAAAACGGCTTAATAACACCAAATCAAGTTAATGATGCTATCAGAGAAGACACTTGTCTTGTAACTGTAATGTATGCCAATAATGAAATCGGTACAATACAGCCCATAGCTGAAATAGGTGAAATCTGCCGCCAAAAAGGAGTTTTATTTCACACTGATGCGGTACAGGCAGCAGGTCATTTACCTATTGATGTTAAAAATCAAAATATAGATATGCTATCACTTTCCGCTCATAAATTTAATGGCCCTAAAGGTGTAGGTCTGTTATATGCAAAACGAGGAATAAGAATTTCCAATTTAATTGAAGGCGGTGCTCAGGAACGAGGAAAAAGGGGCGGCACTGAAAATATTCCCGCTATTATGGGTATGGCTGCCGCATTGGAGGAATCCTGCACCCATATGGAAGAAACCTCTGCTTATTTAACAAAATTAAGAGATAAACTTATTTTGGGACTTTCAAAAATTCCTCATTCAGTATTAAACGGCGACAAAAATTCCCGTCTGCCAAACAATGTAAACTTCTGTTTTGAGGGAATTGAAGGTGAATCCTTACTTTTGCTTTTAGATGATAAAGGTATATATGCGTCTTCCGGTTCAGCTTGTACTTCAGGTTCTTTGGATCCAAGCCATGTACTGTTATCCATTGGCAGACCTCATGAAATAGCCCATGGTTCTTTGCGTCTGTCTTTATCAAAAGAAAATACGGAAGAAGAAGTTGATTATATAATTGAAAGTGTTTCCGAAGTTGTTTCATATCTTAGAAGTATCTCACCGGTATGGAGAAATCTTACCGAAGGCAAACAAAAATTTATAATTAAATAAGGAGAATAATTATGGCTTTATACAGTGAAAAAGTAATGGATCATTTCCGCAATCCACGCAATATAGGAGTAATTGAAAATGCTGACGGAATAGGCGAAGTAGGAAATGCAAAATGCGGCGATATTATGAAAATATACCTTAAAATTGACAACAATATAATTACAGATGTTAAATTTGAAACTTTTGGCTGTGGAAGTGCTATTGCATCCAGTTCCATGGCTACCGAAATGATTAAAGGCAAATCTATAGATGATGCTTTAACATTGACGAACAAAGCAGTAGCTGAAGCACTTGATGGTTTGCCGGCTCATAAAATGCACTGCTCCGTACTTGCGGAAGAAGCTATTAAACTGGCTTTGAAAGACTACTATGAAAAAAACGGTATATCCTATGATCATTCCAAATTCCCCGAATGTTCATGCTGTGAACATTAAAGCATTGACATCAGCATGGATAAACCACAATATAAAGAGGTGATTTAGATGATGATTTCAACCAGAGGTCGTTATGCTCTCCGTGCTGTTATAGATTTAGCAGAAAATCAAAGCACAGGTCCTGTTCCGCTGAAAGACATAGCTAACCGTCAAAATATTTCATTAAAATATCTTGAAAGAATCTTTACTGTTCTCACAAAACAGCATTTAATTGAAGGTACTCATGGAAAAGGCGGAGGATATAAGCTTATCATTTCACCGGAAAATTGCAAAGTGGGTGATATTCTCAGATTAACAGAAGGAGATTTAGCCCCTGTTTCCTGCCTTGAATGTAATTCCGAAAAATGTGAGCGAATGGACTCATGTCGTACCATTACAATGTGGAATAATTTAAATAAAATAATAAATGACTATCTCAATAATGTAACAGATTACCAAAGATATTTTGGAAAAATGCCCTAATCTGAAATATATAGGTATG
>JAHHUA010000113.1 GCA_020024235.1 Oscillospiraceae bacterium | reverse complement strand
ATGTGGGTCTTTCCATTGCAACTTTATTATCTCAGCATCACCAAGTTACAGCCGTTGATATCATTCCTGAAAAGGTAAAATTAATAAACAACAAAAAATCACCTATTCAAGATGAATATATTGAAAAATATTTAGCTGAAAAAGATTTAAATTTACTTGCAACTACTGATGCAAAATTAGCTTATTCTGATGCAGATTTTGTTGTAATTGCAGCACCTACAAACTATGACAGCAAGAAAAACTTTTTTGATACTTCTGCTGTTGAAACAGTTATAAGTCTTGTTCTTGAATATAACCCAAACGCTATTATAGTTATTAAATCAACTATTCCTGTTGGATATACAGACACTATCCGAAAAAAATTTAACTGTGAAAACATTATCTTCAGCCCTGAATTTTTGAGAGAATCAAAAGCTTTGTATGACAATTTATATCCAAGCCGTATTATAGTTGGCACAGACATGGAAAACGAAACTCTTGTTAAAGCTGCTAAAACTTTTGCACAACTTATGCAAGAAGGAGCAATTAAAGAAAACATTGATACTCTCTTTATGGGATTTACAGAAGCAGAGGCCGTTAAATTATTTGCAAATACATATTTGGCACTTCGTGTTTCTTATTTTAATGAGCTTGACACATATTCGGAAATGAAAGGACTTAACACCCAAAAAATTATCGAAGGTGTATGCCTTGACCCTAGAATCGGCACACATTATAATAACCCAAGTTTTGGATACGGCGGATACTGTTTGCCAAAAGATACCAAACAATTGCTTGCAAACTATGAAAATGTTCCACAAAACATGATGACAGCAATTGTAGAAAGCAATAGAACAAGAAAAGATTTTATTGCTGACAGAGTATTAGAAATTGCCGGTGCTTATCAAGCAAATGATACCTGGGATGAAAACAAGGAAAAAGAAGTTATTGTAGGTGTTTATCGTCTCACCATGAAAAGTAATTCTGATAATTTTCGCCAAAGCTCTATACAAGGAGTTATGAAACGCATTAAATCAAAAGGTGCAACTGTAATTGTTTATGAACCAACTTTACAAGATGGTGAAACCTTCTTTGGAAGTAAAGTGGTTAATAGTTTAGAAGAATTTAAAAATAAAAGCCAAGCTATTATTGCAAACCGTTATGACAATTGTTTAGATGATGTAAAAGATAAAGTTTATACCAGAGATATATTTCAAAGAGACTAATCAATTTAAAAGGAGAAAAAATGATTATTACAAAAACCCCATTTAGAATGTCATTTTTTGGTGGCGGAACAGATATGGAGGATTATTTCATTGAAAACGGTGGTTCTGTTATTTCTACTACGTTTGATAAATATTGCTATGTAAATGTTAGACATCTTCCAAGATTTTTTGATTACTCTACTGAGTTATCTTATTCTAAAACAGAGAGAGTTGTAGATATAGAACAAATACAACATCCAGCAATTCGTAATGCAATGAAAATGCTGGATATGCACGAGATTCGCTTGATGTATGAAGCAGATTTACCAGCACGCTCTGGACTTGGGACAAGCAGTTCTTTTGCAGTTGGTATGCTAAATGCTTTTTACGCTCTTAAAGGCAAATTTGCTGATAAGAAAAAATTGGCTGATGAAGCTATTTATTTAGAGCGTGTTCTTTGTCAAGAATCTGGTGGATGGCAAGACCAAATTGCTGCTTCATATGGTGGATTTAATAGAATTAATTTTGGCCCAAATGGTTATGACGTTTTTCCTATTATTATTTCACCTGAAAGAAAAAAACAACTCAATGATAATTTAATGATGTTTTTTACAGGCTTTACTCGTTTTTCTTCTGATGTTCAAAAATCAGATATTGCAGAAGAAATTCTTGTAAATAAAGAAAAAGATTTAGATGATTTTGGCAGACTTCTTGATAAAACATGGAGACTAAAAAGAAAAACTGGTGCTGCTGTATCAACAGATAGCATAGATAGTTTGTATGAAAAAGGTATCCAAGCAGGAGCATTAGGTGGTAAATTGCTTGGAGCTGGTGGTGGTGGATTTATAATTTTTTATGTTCAGCCAGAAAAACAAGCTGCAGTTAAGTCTGCCATGAACCATTTATTACATATTCCTTTTAAATTTGAAGATTCTGGTACAAGAGTAATATACTACAGCCCTGAGGCTTATGAACCTAAAATATAACAAGTGAAAGAAGAAAAAATGTTAGATAATAGAATACAAAAACATATTGATTTTCTTATTGAGCGTTATCCTGAATTGAAAACAATAAAACAAGAAATCATAAACACATATCTAATTATGGAACAATCATTTTCCAATGGTGGAAAATTGCTTGTTGCTGGCAATGGTGGTTCTGCTGCTGATTCAGAACATATAGTTGGAGAATTGATGAAAGGTTTTACAATGGAAAGAAAGGTTGATGAAACTTTTTCTTCAACTCTCAAAGAGATAGATAAAGAGCTTGGTTCAGTGCTTGCAGATAACTTACAGGGTACACTTCCTGCAATTGCATTGGATGGACATGTTGCATTAACTACTGCATATATGAATGATTGTGAGCCTTTACTATGTTTTGCACAACAAGTTAATGGTTTTGGCAATAAAGGAGATGTATTTCTTGGGATATCCACATCTGGAAATAGCAAAAACATTATTTATGCTGCAATTACTGCAAAAGCTAAAGGAATGAAAGTTGTAGGTCTTACTGGTGGAAACAACAATAAATTGGAAAAATTTGCAGATGTATGTATTAAAGCTCCAAGAGTTGAAACTTACATGATTCAAGAACTACACTTGCCAATTTATCACTGTTTATGTTTAATGCTTGAAGATAAGTTTTTTGGTAAAGGAAATAACAAATTATGATGAACAAGGAAAAGACAATTTTATTTGTGATGCCTAGGTTGCCTTTTCCTGCATCCTCTGGAAGAAAAACATCTCTGTATAATTATTGTAAAATACTTTCTGAAGAATTAGGTTATCGTCTTGTTGTTGCTGCTTTTCTTGAAACAGATGATAACCCTGATAACAAGCCAGATTTTATTGACAGATTGGTAATTTTGCCAAAAGCTAATTCTCTAAAAAAAATATTTTTTATTTTAAACTACTCTTTATTACTTAAAAAAAAACCTATGCAAGTATCTTTATATTGGAGTAATGAAGCAAAAAAAATTATAGATAAACTTGTTGAAGATGAAAAACCTGATTTTGTGATTGGGGATATGATTAGAACAACCGAATATATAAAAGATATTAATACTTATAGAATTGCAGATCTTGACGACCGTATTTCATTAAGATATGAGAGACAATTAGAAATAAATGCTGCAGATATAAATCCATATGGAGCATTTCTAAAATCTTTTCCAAAAATTATTCAAAAAATAATGCTAATTAAACCGTTAAAACTTTTTGTAGTTAAAAATGAAATCCATCTTTTAAAAAAATACGAGATTGAAATTAGTAAAATTTGTGACAAAACAATTCTGGTTGCTCAGAAAGAAGCTGATAAAATCAATGAAGATTTACATGATAATAAAGCGATATCCATTCCTATCGGAGTAGATACACAATATTTTTCTTATCGTACATCAAAGAAAAATGGAAATTTAATAGGTTTTTTAGGTGCTATGAGTGTTGCTCATAACGAGCATGCTGTAAGATATTTTGCAAATGATATTTTACCTTTAATTTTAAAGGAAATTGCTGATGCACAATTTTTAATTATAGGTGGAGGAGCGTCAGAAGACTTACAGAAGTTATCCAGTTCACATATTAAATTTACTGGCAAAGTAGATGATGTTAGAGATTATATGGAAAAGTGCAAAGTGTTTGTTTGTCCAATGACTTTTGGCAGTGGAATTAAAACAAAAAACCTTGAGGCTATGGCAATGGGTGTGGCAACTGTAACAACTAATATAGGTGCAGAAAATATTGATGCTGTTTCAAATCATGATTGGATTATTGCTGATGACAAGACAGAATTTGCAAATGCTGTTATTGAATTACTGAAAAATGACCATAAAAGACAACTTATAGGTCTTAATGGGTGTAAATATATAAACGAAAATTGGACATGGAATGTTGCAAAAACGGCTTTTGAAAATTTATTAAGTTAAATACCATAAAGATATATAATGTATCGGAGAGTTAAACACGAATGAAAACTATAATAATGGCTGGTGGAAGAGGAACAAGAATATCTGAACTATATCCCGATATTCCAAAACCTTTAATACCTATAGACGGCATACCTGTTTTAGAAAGAGAAATATGTTCACTTAGAGACCAAGGATTTACTGATATTATCATAACCGTATCTTATATGGCAGAAAAAATTATGGGTTATTTTGAAGACGGTAGAAAATTTGGTGTCTCTATACAGTATTACCACGAAATTCAGCCTCTTGGAAATGCAGGTGCTTTGTTTAAATTAAAACAACAGCTTACTGAAGATTTTTTACTTCTTAATGCAGATGCTGTTTTTGATGTTGATTTTAATCGTATGGTTAAATTTCACCGTCAACACAATGGTTTAGCCACACTTTTCAGTCATCCAAACAGTCACCCTTATGACAGTGGGCTGCTAATTACAGATAAAAATATGTCTGTTATCCAGTGGCTTGCCAAAGAAGATTTACGCCCTACATATTATAAAAATCGTGTAAATGCCGGACTACATGTTATATCCCCTAAAATTTTTGATATGGTTAATATAGATCCAGAAAAAATAGGAACATTGGATAATATTAGTGGAAAAATTATAAAAGTTGATTTGGATAGACAGTTGTTAAAACCACTTGCCAATACTGGCAAAATGTTCTGCTATGATAGTCCTGAATATGTGAAAGATATGGGAACTCCTGAGCGTTTTCATCAAGTTGAAGCAGATTTTATCGCCGGCATAGTTAATGCTAAAAATCTATCAAACAAACAAAAAGCTATTTTCCTTGACAGAGATGGCGTTATAAACAAATATATCGGTTTTCTTAGAAACATTGATGACTTTGATTTAATTGACGGCGTGACAAAAGCAATAAAAAAAATCAATGAATCCGGATACCTTTGTATTGTAATTACAAACCAACCTGTTATCGCTCGTGGTGAAGTAACTTTATCTCAATTAGATGAAATACATAACAAAATGGAAACTTTACTTGGCTCTGAAGGTTGCTATGTAGATGCACTTTATTATTGTCCTCATCACCCTCACAAAGGTTATGAAGGAGAAATACCAGAACTAAAAATAGATTGTGACTGTCGCAAACCAAAGCCAGGAATGCTATATAATGCATCTGAACAGTTTAATATTGATTTAAATAATAGTTGGATGATAGGTGATAGTGAAACAGATATTCAAGCAGGAAAAAATGCCGGTTGCAAAACTGCTTTTATTAAAAGAGAACCATTGGCAAATATAAATTCTGATGTAGTTGTAAATAACTTACTTGAATTTGTAGAAACTTACTTATAAATATATAAAATAAATTTTATAAGTTTTACATCAAAAATATAATTAAGTAATGCACCCCATTTATTAGACAGTATATTATCTAATAAATGGGGTGTAGTTATATTATCTACATAAGATGGATTTTTTCTATTATATGTTTTACTGTGCCGGTTCAGCCGTCTGGGTATTTTTT
>JAHHUA010000112.1 GCA_020024235.1 Oscillospiraceae bacterium | reverse complement strand
ATATTAGAGGTATTTTACATGATAAAAATATTTGATACAAACTCTGTAAGTGAAACGGAAGCTTTGGCTGAAAAACTGGGGAAAATCCTTATTTCCGGTGATGTAATAGCTTATAAAGGCTCTATGGGAATGGGAAAAACTGCCTTTACCAGAGGTCTTGCCAAAGGCCTTGAAATTACTGAAGATGTTTCAAGCCCTACCTTTGCTTTGGTCAATGAATATAGGGGGGGAAAATTCACTCTTTACCATTTTGATATGTACAGAGTTGAAGGTTATGATGACCTTTATTCCACCGGATTTTTTGACTATCTTGATATGAACGGAGTAATAGCCATTGAATGGAGCGAAAATATTGAAGATGTACTTCCTGAAAATACAATTTTTGTAGATATAAGTCAAACAGGAGAAAATTCAAGAAAAATTACTATAAAGGGAGATGATAGGCTTGAAGATATTGGCTGTTGATTCCTCGTCAGTGGCTGCCACAGCCTGCATATGGGAAAATAATTTTCTTATAGGAGAGTATTTTTTAAATACCAAACTTACCCACAGTCAGACTATTATGGAAATGGTACAGTCCCTGTGCAAAGAAAGCAACATAAAAATATCCGATATAGATTTATTTGCATCTGCCATAGGTCCCGGTTCTTTTACCGGGCTTAGAATAGGAATTGCCGCTGTTAAAGGCATGGCTTTGGGAGCAGGAACAAGTTTTTCCAAAACTAATCCTGAAGGGACTTATGAATTTATGGGAAAACCATGTATGGGAATTTCCACCCTGGAAGGACTTGCCAACAACATGGAGGGATTTGATGATATAATCTGCCCTGTTATGGACGCCAGATGCAATCAGGTTTACACCGCTGTATTTGAAGCGGCTAACGGAAATATCGGTTATCTTCATCAGGACTGTGCCATAAGTTTAGATGAACTTTATGAAATTTTAAAAAAATATGACAACAGAAAAATTCACTTTGTAGGTGATGGAACGGCTCTCTGCATGGAATACTTTAAAGATAAACTTAACAATATTTACGGGGCACCTGAGACAATTCGTTACAGCAGAGCCTCATCAATAGCTAAAATTGCCGAAAGAATAATACAGCAAAACGGTTTAAATGAGGCACTTTCGGCAGGAGAACTGGTGCCTGCTTATATAAGACTTCCTCAAGCGGAAAGAGAACGCAGGGAAAAACTTGCAAAAGACTATAATTTAGATAAAAAATAATTAAATAAATAAACTATTTAAACGGAGGAATTAATCATGATAGCATTAGGAAGCGACCATGGGGGATTTGAACTTAAACAGGCAATTATGAAGCATTTGGACGAAAAAGGTGTTGAATACAAGGATTTCGGAACATACTCAACTGATTCCTGTGATTACCCCGATTATGCGAAGGCAGCTTGTTTGGCGGTAACAAAAGGCGAATGTGAAAAAGCAATTCTTATTTGCGGCACAGGTATAGGAATTTCCATGGCTGCAAACAAAGTTAAGGGTATAAGAGCTGCCTGCTGCTCTGATTATTTCAGTGCAAAATATACAAGACTTCACAATGATGCAAATGCTTTGTGTATGGGTGGCAGAGTTGTGGGCCCCGGACTTGCCTGTGAATTGGTTGATGTATTCCTGGAAACAGAGTTTGAAGGCGGACGCCATCAAAAGAGAATAGATAAAATTACAGCAATAGAAAATGAAAGATAATCTTGGAGGAAAAGATAAATGAAGCCTTTTATAATGGATCATCCGCTTATAAAACATAAACTGACTTTGATAAGAGATAAAAATACAGGTTCAAAGGAATTTCGTGAACTTATTACAGAAGTAGCTACACTTATGTGTTATGAAGCTACCAGAGATTTGCCTTTGGAAGAAATTGAAATCGAAACTCCCATCTGCAAAACAAAATCCCAAGTTATTTCCGGAAGAAAATTGGCAGTAGTGCCTATTCTTCGTGCAGGTATGGGAATGGTTGACGGAATGATGACTCTTGTTCCTGCTGCTAAAATCGGACATATCGGTCTTTACAGAGATCCTAAAACCCACACACCTGTGGAATATTACTGCAAACTTCCTGCCGACATAAGTCAAAGAGAAGTTATTGTAGTTGACCCTATGTTGGCTACAGGCGGTTCCGCTGTTGATGCTATCCGTATGATTAAGGAAAAAGGTGCTAAAAATATTAAATTTATGTGCATAATTGCAGCTCCTGAGGGATTGGAAGCCCTCACCAAGGCTCATCCCGATGTTCAGATTTACTGTGCATCACTGGATGAAAAACTCAATGATGATAAGTATATTATTCCCGGATTGGGCGATGCAGGGGACAGAATTTACGGTACAAAATAGTTTGACGAAAAATCGGGAGCTTAATATTTGTTTTAGCTCCCGATTTTTGAGAAAAGGAGAGAACAATGAGTTATATTCAAGGGCTATATCCCATAGTTAAAAGAAAAGCCATTGCAAAAGGTATGTTTGACTACACAGTTCACTGTCCGGAAATTGCAAATATGGCTAAAGCAGGTCAATTTGTAACAATAACTGCTGCAAATCACACTTTAAGACGGCCTATTTCCATTTGTGAAATAGACAAAGAAAAAGGCAATTTGAGAATTGTCTTTGAAGTCAGAGGCAGCGGAACAGAGGAAATATCCAAACTTGCCGAAGGTCATCTTATGGATATCATGGGACCTTTGGGGAACAACGGTTTTGAACTTTTGGACAAAGAAAAAAAAGCGATTGTAATAGGCGGCGGTATAGGTACACCGCCAATGCTGGAAATTGCAAATCATTACGGCAAAAACTGTAAGGCTGTTTTGGGATTCAGAAGTGCTGATGCCTGTATTTTGGAAAAAGATTTCGCACAAACAGGAGCAGAAGTGCTGCTGACCACCGATGACGGCACAAAGTCAAGAAAAGGTTTTGTAACAGATGTTTTAAATGAAGAACTGGCAAAAGAAATTCCCGATATTATATATGCCTGCGGTCCAAAACCCATGCTGAAAGCTTTGGTTAAAATTGCTAAGGAAAAAGGCATAAGACTTCAGGTTTCTCTGGAAGAAAGAATGGGCTGCGGTATAGGTGCGTGCCTTGTATGTGCCTGCAAAGTCAGAATAAAAGATTCCGAAACATATAAGCATGTCTGCAAGGACGGTCCTGTCTTTGAAGCGGAGGAGGTAGTTTTTGATGACTAATATGAAAGTAAATGTAGCAGGAGTGGAATTTAAAAATCCTGTTCTCACTGCCAGTGGATGTTTTGGATTTGGCAGAGAATACGAACAGATGTATCCTTTGGAAAAATTGGGCGGTATATGTCTTAAAGGTATGACACTTAACGAAAAATTAGGAAACCCTCCATGCAGAATTGCCGAAACACCTAAGGGTATACTTAACAGTGTGGGACTTCAAAATCCAGGTGTAGAAGCTTTTCTTAAAAAAGATATGGACTACCTTTCCGAAAAAAATACAGTGCTTGTGGCAAATGCTGCCGGAAGCTGTATTGAGGATTACTGCGCTTTAGTAGAAAGACTTTCTGATTCTAAAGTGGATATGATTGAACTTAATATTTCCTGTCCCAATGTAAAAAAAGGGGGAGTAGCTTTTGGAACAAAAGCAGAAGCTGCAGCTGAAATGGTTAAAGCAGTCCGCAAGGTTTGCAAAAAACCTCTTATGGTAAAACTTTCTCCCAATGTAACCGATATTACCGAAATTGCAAAGGCTGTTGAAGCGGAAGGTGCTGATGCTGTTTCTCTTATTAATACACTTTTGGGTATGAGAATTGATATAAAAACAAGACGCCCCATTCTTCACAACAATGTAGGAGGACTTTCAGGTCCATGTGTATTTCCTATAGCTTTGAGAATGGTATGGCAGGTAGCTAATGCTGTTAAAATTCCTGTTGTTGGTTTGGGTGGAATAGAAAAATGGGAAGATGCTATTGAAATGATGATGGCAGGAGCAAGAGCTATTCAGGTTGGAACTGCTATGTTTTATAACCCATATGCTCCTTTGCAGATTATTGAAGGCATGGAAAACTGGTGTAAGGAAAACAATATTGATGACATTAATGATATTGTAGGCACAGTTAAGCCTTGGTAACAGAAAGGGGCGAAATGGTATTAAAATATTAGGAGTTGATTACGGAGATGCCAGAACAGGTCTTGCTTGCTGTGATAAAATGGAAATTTTAGCATCTCCCGTAAAGGTTATTAATGAAAAAGATATGGATAAAGTAGCTGAGGAAACCGCAAAAGCCGCAAAGGAAAACCGCTGTGAACTGATTGTAATAGGATTACCTAAAAATATGGACGGAAGCTGTGGATTCAGAGCGGATATATGTCAGGAATTTGCGGAAAAAGTAAAGGCTCTTACCGATATACCAGTTACTATGTGGGACGAAAGAAGTACCACTGTTACTGCACATAATTATTTAAACGACACCAATACCAGAGGTAAAAAAAGAAAAGCAGTGGTAGATGCTGTTGCCGCTACTATAATTTTGGAAAGCTATATGGCATACAGAAAAAATAATTCTAAAAAAGAAGAAAATAATTAGGCATAAAAAATTTTTTGTAAATTTATGATATATTATTGACAATTAGCGGAAAGAATGTAAAACAGTGTATTTATGCCGAAACTGTTCATTAATTTTGTCAGTATTGTTTAACTCTTATTAATAGGAATGTAACAAATAAATTTTTAAATGGGGTATAATAATAACTGAGCTAAAGATGTACCGCAAGCATTTTTAGTTTATCTACCCTCCTCAAAGAGAAGACAACCTCAGATGATTAGGGAAAACGCCCTTCGGGAAACCGAGGGGCGTTTTTCTTTTATTTTCATAGAAGTTTTTGTAAAAACTGTTCTTTATTGTTGATAAACATTTTTGTGATTATATAACTTTCTGTTTCTTCATATTTGCATGGTATGATAGTTTCTCCGCTGAAATTAAAAATTTCAGAATTTGGGATACCAAGCAATATGGGGGAATGGGTAGCTATAAAAAATTGTGAACCTAAACTCGCATATTCATATATATCCATTAAAAGTGCAAGCTGTCTTTGAGGAGAAAGAGCAGCCTCAGGTTCGTCAAAAAAATATAAGCCTTTGGGTTTTAAATACTGCTCAGTTATACTGAGAAAACTTTCTCCATGGGATTTTTCGTGAAATTTTTGAGACGGGTGATCCAGGTTAGAGTAGTTTTCTTCCATAGTGGCTACATTGTAAAAGCTTTCCGCTCTGAGAAAATAGCCGTGTTTTTCTCTTATGGTGCCTCTTGTTAAAGTTAATGCGTTATATAATTCGGAATGTGAATTATAAGTGGAAAAGTTATAATTTTTTGTACCACCCTCCGGGTTAAATCCGGAGGCTATTGCCATAGCTTCAAGCAAAGTAGACTTACCACTGCCGTTTTCTCCGGAAAAAAGGGTTATTGATTTTGAAAATTGCAGAGTTTTTAATGTTTTAATTGAAAGAATATTTCTCAGATAACTGTTTTTATTGATTTCATTCCAATTTATGGAAATATTTTGTATAAAAAGATTATTCAAAAAAATTCTCCTATCCCAAAATATTGTTTTTCACATTTCAGCTGTTTAAATCAAAACCACCCGTCTAACGGGTGGTTTGCTCTGAGGCTATAAGCCTCTG